>NZ_JBFJMY010000058.1:0-15052 GCF_041633695.1 Hydrogenophaga sp. | reverse complement strand
GCAGGTCGGCGGCGGTGGCCGACGCGACAAAACGCTCGACCAGGGTCGGCTCGATCAGGCGGCGGACCTCGAACACCTCGCGCGCTTCGCGCTCGCTGGGCTGCGCAATGGCCGCGCCCCGGTTGGGTGTGAGCGTCACCACTTTTTCGTTGGCCAAGCGCACCAGCACCGGCCGGATGCGGGTGCGTGAAACACCAAAAGCCTCGGCCAGCCGGTCTTCCACCAGCTTGGTGCCGGGTGGCAACTGGTGGTCCAGGATGGCGGACACCATGCGCTCGTAAATGCCGTTGTCCGACAGGGCCGCTGTATCGGACAAGGGTTTTGGCGTTGCCGCGCCGGTGCTCGGGTGTCTGCGTCGGGCAAGGCCTTCGGTCATGCCGCGCCCCGGGATTTTTGGCGGCGGCGCATCAGGGTGGCCAAGGCCACCGTGACGCCGATGACGGCAAACGACACCACGGTGGTGACTGTGCCCAGCGCGTAGATGGCGGGTGTGGTCACGGTGGATGTGAGGCCTTGCAACTCCAACGGCAAGGTGTTGACGTCGCCGATGGCCTGTGAGGTGCGGGCGATTTCGTCCCAGCTCAGGGTGAAGCCAAACATGCCCACGCCGACCACCGACGGGCCGATCAGCGGCAACACCACGTGGCGGAAGGTCTGCCAGGGCGTGGCGCCGAGGTCGCGCGCCGCTTCTTCGTACGCGGGGTTGAAGCGGTTGAACACCGCGAACATGATGAGCAGGCCGAACGGCAGCGTCCAGGTGAGGTGGGCACCCAAGGCCGAGCTGTACAGGCCCAGGGCGGTGCCGTAGGTTTCCAGCGTGCCGGTGGCGCCCACGGCTTGCAACAGCCACTTGATGCCGCCGTCGAGCAAACGGAACTGCAAGCCTATGCCCAGCGACACGATGATGGACGGCATGATCAGGCTGGCCACGGTGATGTAGAACAGCGCATTGCCGCCGCGCAGCTTTTTGCGGAACGCCAGGCCCGCGAGCACCGACAGCAGCACGGTGAGCAACATCACCACGGCACCCAGTGCCAGCGAGCGCAAAAAGGCCCCGCCAATGTCCACCGTGCCCAGGCCTTCGGCGAGTTGGCGGAACCAGTGCAGCGACAAGCCCCGCAGCGGAAAGGTCAGACCGCCTTCGGGACCCTGGAACGAGAGCACAAAGATGACGAACATGGGGCCGTACATGAACAGCACGAAGAGCGCGAACACCATGGCCAGCGGCCAGAAGCCTGGCGCGCGCGATTCTGTTGAATGTGACATGTTCAGTGCCCTCGTTTCAGCGCGGATGACTGCGTGCAGATGCTCCACCCAGGAACACCGCGGAACCGGCTTTGCCGGGCCGCTGGTGTTGCCCCCTTGAGGGGGTATGCGGCTACACGAAGTGAGCAAGCAACGGGGGTGGTCATAGTTCCTTCCGGATGTCGACGAGGCGTGTGAGTCCCCAGATGATCATCAGCACCACGGCCAGCAAGATCACCGCGTTGGCCGCGGCCAGCGGGAACTGCAGGTAGCTGGTCTGCACCTGGATGATCTTGCCCACCGAGGCGATTTGCTGGCCGCCCATCACGCCGATGGTGACGAAGTCGCCCATGACGATGGTGATGACGAAGATGGAGCCGATGATGATGCCGGTGCGTGAGAGCGGCACCACCACGTTCCACAGCGTCTGCCAGCCGCTGGCGCCGGCGTCGCTGGCGGCTTCGAGCAGGCTGCGGTCGATGCGCATCATGCTGTTGAAGATGGGCACGATCATGAACATGGTGTAGAGGTGCACAAAGGCCAGCACCACCGAGAAGTCGGAAAACAGCAGCCAGTCGATCGGCGTGTCGATCAGGCCGATGTTTTGCAGGCTCTGGTTGACCAGGCCATTGCGGCCCAGCAGCGGCACCCAGGAAATCATGCGGATCACGTTGGAGGTCCAGAACGGCACTGTGCACAGCACGAACAAGGCCGTCTGCATGCCGGGTGAGCGCACATGGAAGACCAGAAAATAGGCCACCGAAAAGCCCACCACCAGGGTGATCGCCCAGACCAGCAGGCAGAACTTCAGCGTGGACAGGTAGGTGGACAGCGTGACGCAGAAATCGCCAAAATCCGTGAGCCGGGAGCAGCCCTCAAAGATGCTCACGTAGTTGCGCAAGGTGAAGGTCGGGATCAGCTCGTACTCGTTGAAATCCCAGAAGCTGACCATCAGGATCAGCCCCAGCGGGATCAGAAAGAACAGCACAAACACCAGCGTGAAAGGCGCGGCCTGCCACCAGGCCGCAACGCTGCGGTTGGGGCTGTCGGAGACAGGAGCTGTGGTGGTGGATGTGCTGCTCATGGAAATACCCGTCAGAGGAATGAACCGAAAACCCTTCCGGCGCGGGGGGAGGCTTTCAGGCCGCTACAAACTCATTCCACTTGCGCACCATGTACTCGTTCTCGTCCATCACCGCGTTCCAGCAGGCGATGCCGCCCATGCGCGCTTCGTAGCTGCCGCCGTCGCGCACTTCGCCGGCCTTGGCCAGCACGTCACCGGTGGGGCTCTTGATGTCTTTGGCGGCGGGCTTGCCTTCCATCCAGTAGGCCCATTCGTAGGCTTCCATCTGGGCTTTGGCGGTGTCGAGCACGGCGCTGTAATAGCCCTGGCGGTTCAGGTAGGCACCGGCCCAGCCGTCCAGGAACCAGTTGATGAATTCGTAGGCACCGTCGAGCTTGCGACCCGAGAGCGTGGCGGGCAGGCCGAAGCCGGCGGCCCAGGCGCGGTAGCCTTCTTTCAGCGGCTGGAAGTTGCAGGCAATGCCTTTGGTGCGCACAGCGGTCACCGCCGGGCTCCACATGGACTGGATCACCACCTCGCCCGAGGCCATGAGGTTGACCGACTCGTTGAAGTCTTTCCAGAGCGCGCGGAACTGGCCGGCCTTCTTGGCTTCGATCAAGGTCTTGATGGTGAGATCGATCTCGGCCTTGGTCATGTTGCCCTTGTCGGGGTACTTGTAGAGACCCATGGCCTCCACCACCATCGCCGCGTCCATGATGCCGATGCTCGGGATGTTGAGAATGGCCGCCTTGCCCTTGAATTCGGGGTTCAACAGTTCGGCCCAGGAACCGATGGGGCGCTTGATCAGATCGGGGCGGATGCCCAGCGTGTCGGCGTTGTACACCGTGGGGATCAGGCTCATGAACTGGGTTGGGGTCTTGGCAAACACCTTGCTCTTTTCGCCTTCCAGAAAGATCACTTTCTTGGGGGCCGTACCCTGGTCGCCCACGGTTTTCCCGGCCACCGAACCCGAGGTGAACAGCGGCGTGATCTTGTCGGCGTTCTTGATGCGCTTGGTGTCGATGCCCTTCAAGTTGCCGGTGGGCACGATTTTCTTGAGCGAGAAATATTCGGTGTCGATCAGGTCGAAGCTGTTGGGCGCGGTCACCGCGCGTTTGGTCACGTCGTCGGTGGTCACGGCCACGTACTGGATCTTGATGCCGGTGTCTTTTTCAAACTTCTCTGCAATGGTCTTGTCCTGGTTCACCGCGGTGCCCAGGTAGCGCAGCACGATCTTGTCTTGCGCATGCACGGCGGGTGCCAGGCCGCTGGCCAGAATGCCCGCCATGCCGGCGGTGCCTTGCAGCAGGCTGCGGCGCGAGAGGCCGGTGGTGGCGAAGTCGGGGGTGGGTTCAAGCGTATCGGACATGGTGAAGCTCCTGTGGGTGTGGGGTGGAAGTCGGGAGGCAGGAAAAAAGAACAGAGATCGAGAGCACGGGAAGGGGCTTGAACGCGGTGGCCGTTGTCAGGCGGCCACCAGGTCGAGCGGAAATCTGTGGGCTTGGTCGGGCTTCCATGTGAGGCCGACGCGGTCGCCCGGCGCGTAAGGGTTTTGCACGAAGCTGGCTTCGGACAGCATCACCGACACGCTGTCTGCCGTGGCTTCGCTGTCCAGCCGCAGGGCCAGCAGCACATAGCTGCCCTGGTACTCCACGTCGCGCACCGTGGCGGGCCAGCTCGCACCGCTGTCCAGGGGGGTCAGTTGGATGTGGTCGTTGCGCACCGCCACCCGGCCGTGGGAGGTGTTCAACACGTTGTGCCCGCCCATGAAACGGGCCACGAATTCGCTGGCCGGGCGGTTGTAGATGGCGTGGGGCGAACCCATTTGCTCGATGCGCCCCTGGTTCATCACCACCATGGTGTCGGCCAGTGCCATCGCCTCTTCTTGCGAATGGGTCACGTGGATGAAGGTCAGGCCCAGTTCTTTTTGCCAGTGGCGCAGCTCGGCGCGCATTTGTATGCGCAAAAAGGGGTCGAGCGCGGACAGCGGTTCGTCGAGCAGCAGCACACGCGGCTGGGTGATGAGCGCGCGCGCCAGGGCCACGCGCTGCTGCTGGCCGCCCGAGAGTTCGCTGGGCAGGCGTTGCGCCAGGTGGCCCATGGCCACGCGCTCCAGCAGTTCTTGCGCGCGCTTTTGGCGCTCGGTTTTGTCCACACCCTTCATCTGGAGGCTGAAGGCCACGTTGTCCAGCGCAGACAGGTGCGGGAACAGCGCAAAGCTCTGGAACATCATGGCGGTGCCACGCTCGGCGGCGGGCAAGTCGGTGATGTTGCGGTTTTCCAGCAGGATGTCGCCGCTGCTCGTGCTTTCGTGGCCGGCGATCATGCGCAAGGTGGTGCTCTTGCCGCAGCCCGATGGCCCCAGTAGGCAGCAGTAGCTGTTGCTCGCCACCCGCAGGTTGATGTGGTCCACCGCCACGCTGCCCCCGGCAAAACGCTTGGTCAGGGCAACCAGTTCGATGGCGGCTGGCGAAAGGGTATGGGCTTGCATGCGAACAGCTACGCATAAGCTGTGCCAAGCGGTTTGTACGCAAATCGCCACAGATTGTGTACAAAGTTGCACAGATATTGTGCGCAGAGTGCGGGTGTCGGGGCTGGCGTGCACAGGGAAAGCGCATGGCACCGATGTGATGCGCACCCGGATGTGTCGGCACCGTGCACCGTTGCGCACCGATGTGGACGGATAATCCCTTGCATGCGTATCCGATTCACCAAAATGCAGGGAGCGGGCAACGACTTTGTCGTGCTCGACGAAACCCGTGGCCGCCTGGGTCTGAGCACGGCGCAATACCGCTGGCTGGCCGATCGGCATTTCGGCATTGGCGCCGACCAGATATTGAGCGTGCGGCCCTCGCCCGGTGAAGGGCTGGATTTTGCGTACGCGATCCACAACGCCGACGGCGGCGAGGTCGAGCACTGCGGCAATGGCGCACGCTGTTTTGTGCGCTATGTGCATGAAAAAGGTCTGAGCGAGCGCAACCCACTGCGGGTGCAGGTCAAGAACGGCGTGCTGGAGCTGCGCCGGCACAGCGATGGCCGCGTCACCGTGGACATGGGCGCGCCGGTGTTCGAGCTGGACCGCGTGCCTTTTGATGCAACTGGCCCGGCGGCGGTGCCCATGGCCGGCTTTGAGCGCTGGCCGCTGGCGCTGGCTGGCGCCGAGGCGCCCATCGTCTGGCTGTCGGTGCTGTCCATGGGCAATCCCCATGCCGTGCTGCTGGTGGACGACGTGGACACCGCGCCGGTGGCTCTCTGGGGCCCGTTGATCGAGAGCCATGTGCGGTTTCCCCAGCGCGTGAACGCGGGTTTCCTGCAGGTGGTGAACCGCGGTGAAGTGCGTTTGCGGGTCTACGAGCGCGGCGCTGGCGAAACCCTGGCCTGTGGCACCGGCGCTTGCGCGGCGGTGGTGGCGGGTGTGCGCCTGGGCCTGCTGGACGAACGGGTGGACGTGCACACCCACGGCGGCGTGCTGAGCATCGAATGGCAGGACAACGCCACCCACAACGCACCGGTTCTGATGACCGGCCCGGCCACCACCGTTTTCGACGGCGAGGTCGAAGTGCCCGAACTGGGCTGAACCGCTGAACGCAACAACCGCAAGACATGAACGACCAAAACATCCCGCCCATCACCGAAGACGACATCGCCAACTACCTGGCCAACACCCCCGATTTTTTTGAGCGCCATGCCAGCTTGCTGGCCGCGGTACAGCTCACCAGCCCACACGGCAACCGGGCGGTGAGCTTGCAGGAGCGGCAGGCCGAGATGTTGCGCGAGAAAATTCGGGGCCTGGAACTCAAGGCGGCCGACATGATCCGCCACGGCAACGACAACAGCGTCATTGCCGACAAGTTGCAGCGCTGGACCCGCGCGCTCTTGCTCACCCGCGAAGCCCGCGCCTTGCCCGCCGTGGTGGCGCACGAGGTGGAAACCCAATTTCTGGTGCCGCAGGTGGCGATCAAGGTCTGGGGCGTGGCGCCCGAATTTCTGGGCGAAGCCTTTGCCCAGGGGGCCAGCGACGACGTGCAGGCGTTTGCTTCGTCGCTGGTGCAGCCGTATTGCGGCGCCAACCCCGGCCTGGAGGCGAGCCAATGGCTGGGCGACCCGGTGGCGGCCGCCTCACTGGCCCTGATCCCGTTGCGCGCGGGCCTGGCACCCGAAGCGTTTGGCCTGCTGGTGCTGGCCTCGCCCGACGAGAAACGCTTCGGGCCCGACATGGGCACCGAATTCCTGGAACGCATTGGCGAGCTGAGCAGCGCCGCGCTGTCCCGCCTGCGCCCCGTGGTGCCCGCTGCCACGGCTTGACCGCACGCAGGTGCCGGTGTGACCGCGTCTTCGCCCGCACCCCAGCCGCCCGATAGCGACGCCGCACTGGTGCGTGCCTACCTGGAGCACGTGCGGGTGGAAAAACGCCTGGCCGAGCGCACCGTGGTTTTGTACACCGGCGATCTGGAGAAACTGTGCGCCCAGGCGCAAACGGTACCGGTGGCCTTGCGCGAGGTGCAGAACCACCACCTGCGGCGCTGGGTGGCGCAGATGCACGGCGCTGGCCGCAGCGCGCGCGGCATCGCACTCATTCTTTCGGGCTGGCGCGGGTTTTATGTCTGGCTGGGGCGCCAGGGGTTGATCGGCCACAACCCGGTACAAGACGTGCGTGCACCCAAGGCGGGCAAACCGCTGCCCAAGGCCCTGGGCGTGGACGAATCGGTTCAACTGGCCGCCCATGTGGAGGCCGCCGACGACCCGGTGCGGGAGGCGCGCGACCGCTGCTTCACCGAACTGCTTTACGGCTGTGGCCTACGCATTGGCGAGCTGGTGGGGCTGGACGTGGCGGCGAGCGTGCAAGCGCGTGGCTGGATCGACGCCCAGGCGGGCGAGGCCCATGTGCTGGGCAAAGGCGCCAAGCGCCGCAGCGTGCCGGTGGGGCGCGCGGCTTTGCAGGCGCTGGCCGCCTGGTTGGTGCAGCGCAGCGCCTGGGCCGGTGAAGACGCAGCCTTGTTCATCGGCACGCGCGGGCAGCGCTTGACGCCGCAACACATACGCGTGCGGCTCAAACGGCGGTCTTTGTTGGCGGGACTGGCCACGCCCGTGCATCCGCACATGTTGCGCCATTCGTTTGCCAGCCATGTGCTGCAGTCCAGCGGCGACTTGCGCGCGGTGCAGGAACTGCTCGGCCACGCCAGTATCAGCACCACCCAGGTCTATACCCGGCTGGATTTCCAGCACCTGGCCCAGGTGTACGACGCGGCCCACCCCCGGGCGCACGCGCAAAAAGGGGGCCGCAAGCCGCCGGCCCAGGCGGTGGATGTGCCGCTCCCGGCCGGCAACAAGCGCTCAGACAAAACCTGACGCCCCCAGTGGCCCTGACCCCAGCCCCAGGGTCGCATTCCCTGTAGCATCGAGCAGGGCTTGGGATGAGCGGGTCATGCCCCAGCCCCATTCAGGAGTTCTCATGTCCAAATTGTTTGCCGCTCTGAAGACCCTGCTGCTCGCCGCCGTGATGGCGGGCTCTGTGCAGGCCCAGACCACACCTGCGATCAAGGTGGTTTACCACCTGAGCGAAGGCCAGGCACAGGCGTCGCGCGCCATGTACAACATCCGCAACCACCTGGACGCCGACCCCTCGGTCAAGATCGTGGTGGTGACCCACAACGAAGGCGTCGATTTTCTGCTCGAAGGCGCCAAGACCGACTCGGGCGCCTTGTTTGCAGGCGCCATCGGCGATTTGGCGACCAAGGGTGTGGAGTTCCGGGTCTGCAACAACACCTTGGTGGGGCGCAACATCGACCCCGCCAAAGTGGCGCTGGAAGCCACGGTCGTGCCGTCCGGTGTGGCCGAAGTGGCCCGGTTGCAGGCGCGCGAAGGCTATGTCTATCTGAAGCCCTGAACCCCGGGCCAGAACCCCGACCTGAACAGGCCCGCCCTGCCGCAGGTCATGCACCGGTCGCGCAGGTGGCATACACTCTTTGGCTGTTTTCACCGTCCGTACCGTTTGCCATGCCACTCATTCCCGCCACCATCCTCACCGGCTTTCTCGGTTCCGGGAAAACCACCTTGCTCAAGCGCGTCCTGTCCGAAGCACACGGCCAGAAAATCGCGGTGGTGGAAAACGAGTTCGGTGAAGAGAACATCGACAGCGACATCCTGGTGTCGGACACCACCGAAAACATCATCCAGATGAGCAACGGCTGCATCTGCTGCACCATCCGCGACGATCTGCGCGCCACCTTGCAAGATCTGGCGACCAAAAAGCGCAAGGGCGAACTGGATTTTGACCGGGTGGTGATCGAAACCACGGGCCTGGCCGATCCGGGTCCGGTGGCGCAAACCTTTTTCATGGACGACGAGGTGGCTGAGCAATACCTGCTCGACTCCATCCTGACCCTGGTGGATGCCAAACACGCCCAGACCCAGCTCGACGACCGGCAGGAAGCGCGCCGCCAGGTGGGTTTCGCCGACCAGATCTTCATCAGCAAGGCCGATCTGGTGGACGCCGAAGCGCTGGCCGCGCTCACCCACCGACTCAAGCACATGAACCCGCGCGCGCCCATGCGGCCGGTGCATTTCGGGGAAGTGGCGCTCAGCGAGGTGTTCGACCTGCGCGGCTTCAACCTCAATGCCAAGCTCGACATCGATCCGGACTTCCTGAAGGAAGAGGACGAACACGATCACCACGACCACGACCACGACCACGGTGAGCATTGCGACCATCCCTCGCACCAGCACGGACACCACCACCATCACGACGACGATGTGAAAAGCTTCGTCTACCGGGCCACCCGACCGTTCAACCCCGCCAAGCTGGAAGATTTTCTGGGTGCGGTGGTGCAGGTCTATGGCCCCCGCATGCTGCGCTACAAAGGGGTGCTGAACATGGAAGGCACCGAGAGAAAAGTCATTTTTCAGGGCGTGCACCAACTCATGGGCAGCGATCTGGGTCCGGCCTGGGCGGCCGACGAGCCTCGCGTGAGCAAAATGGTCTTCATTGGCCTGGATTTGCCGCGCGACATCCTGGTCCAGGGACTGGACCAGGCCCTGGTGTGAAGCGATCCCCGAGGTAGAGGTGCGCTGAACAGAATGGACCGTGCCGTTTGTCTCGCTTCTCCAACGCCTGGGCTTTCGCTCTGGCGAAGAAATGCGGCCAACCGGGCCCGCGTCGTTACAATCGCGCCCGAAGCCGACTTCCCGACCCGTGTCGAGGCGATCTGTCAGCTCCGTGCTGACGGCCCGCCGAAGTCTGGCCGTATTGGGGGTATAACAACGGACAAGCCGGCGCAGCCGGTGCTTGGAGCCGCCGCAGACCGGGGTGTATCCCCGGTAGCACCCCGCTCCAAGAGCTCGTATCGTCAGGCACCAAGAGGAGACCCGTTGTGAAAGTCCCGGCCACCAGGTCAACCCAAGCGAAAAAGTCGGCTCCGGCAGCGGCAAAAAAGAGCGTGGGCGCGGCAAAATCCGGCGGTTCTGCGCGCGCTGTGGTCGCGGCCAAAAAACCGGTGAAAGCCCCTGTGGTCAAATCTGTGGCCAAAACCAGCTCCAAGGTGGTCGCGAAAGCGCCCATCGCCAGCAAAGTTGCAGCGCCCAAGTCCGCTGCCAAATCGGCGCCGAAGAAATCCGTCGCTGCCACCCCGATCAAAAAAGCCTTGCCTGCCAAGAGCCCGACCAAGGGTGCCAAGCAGGCTGTCGTAAAAGCACCGGCCAGCACCGCCACCAAGAAGCCGATGACACCCACGACATCCCCCACCAAATCCACTCTTCCAGCCAAATCCAAAACCGCTCCGGTTGCGGCCAAGGGCGCGGGAGCCACCAGCGCTGCAAGCGCCGCGTCCACACCTGTGCCGAAAGCGCCGAAACCGACGGCACGCGCCATCGTGGTCGAGCCCACCCCACGCCCCATGGGCAAACGGGCGGCCAAAAAGGTGATGATGGAGCAGATGACGCAAGCAGAGGTGGTGCCCACCCATGCGCCCGATGCCGCCAAGGCTACTTTTTCCAACATGAATGAACGTTTAATGTCCCCCCCCGTGCCGTCCTCCATCCACAAGGATCCCAAGCGGGCCAACAACTGGAAAAGCCTGTCGGTCGAACAGTTGACCGACCAGGACGTCCAGGCCATGCCGGACAGCGAGTACATGAACGAAGTCCAGCTGGCCTTCTTTCGGCGCAAGCTGTCGCTGCTCAAGGCCGACATGCTGGCCAATGCCGGCGAAACCACCGAGCACCTGCGCGAAGACACGGTGGTGGTGCCCGATCCGGCGGACCGCGCCACGATCGAAGAAGAGCACGCGCTGGAGTTGCGTACCCGGGACCGCGAGCGCAAGTTGCTGAAGAAAATCGGTCAGGCCATTGCCCGCATCGACTCGGGTGAATACGGGTATTGCGACGAAACCGGTGAACCCATTGGTGTGGGCCGCTTGATGGCGCGCCCCACAGCGAACCTCTCCTTGGAGGCGCAGCAACGGCGTGAGCTGAAACAGAAAATGTTCGGAGATTGAGCGGTCTTCGGCTATTGGCCCACCACGCCCGGTACTGACACCCATGTCCAAGGACGATTCCAGCGGCGGCTTCCTGTCCAAGGTGGCCAAGTTCGTTCGTCATCCCACCACCAGCTGGTCCGATCTGGACACGCGGACGGCCGACCGCGAAAGCGAATACAGCAAGCAAGCGCTCAAGGAGATGATCGAGCGCAAGCGCCGCAACGATTTCGTGCGCAAGCGCGAATTCGACATGTTGCGCAAGATCCGCAGCCGGGAGTCGTCCGACGGGGATGGGCCGGGCATGCGACCTTCTTTCTTCCAGAGCAGCCTGCCGTCCAAGCCGGACGACCGGGCCATGACGCTCAAGAAGATCGACGAGATCGAAGCCCAGATGTCCATGCAGTGGTGGAAGACCAAAGGGCCCGACTCCATGTCCGTGTCGGGCTCGACGTCGGGCGCCGGTCTGTCGACCGGGGGGCAAGGCGCGCTGGACGCCAAGGCGTCCGGTGTGGCACAAAAGCCCGGCGAGCGCCAGGAGGCGCGGCAACGTGTCGCCCAGTACGACGAAACAGAAGCTGCGCCGCTGGTGCCCGACGAAGAGCCGGAGCGCCCCAAGGCCGCCGTTCGATCGCCATTGCCTGCTGCGCGTGCCCAGCAACCGGCCGCAGGTCCACGCGAGCTGGAGTTGGCCGGAAAATCACCGACCAGTGTTTCACCGAACGTGCGCACGGGTCTCATGACGCCCACCGCGCCGGGTGCGCTCAGCGGCCCGAACTCGGTGTTCTCCGCGTCCCATTTTTTTGCGCTCGATGTCCAGGACTTCGCCCAAGACCCCGAGGTCGAAGAAGCGGCGATCCGGTTTGCCAACGGCGACGACAAAGGCGCTGAGCAGGGCTTGCTCGACACCCTGGGAGAGGGTGATGCCCGGGTCAACCTCCAAGAAGATTGGTTGGCCCTGTTCGATTTGTACCGCGCAACAAGCCAGATGGCGCCCTTCGAGAGTCGCGCGGTGGACTTTGTGAACCGGTTCGGCCGATCGGCGCCGCAGTGGTACGACATGCCCCAGGCGGTCTCCAGCAAATCGGGCAAAACCTACAGGCCCATGACCAGCCCCAGCCAGGCGGCTTGGGCCTGTGAGCCCGAGCTGGACGCGCACGCCGTGGGCACCTTGCAAAGTGTGCTGTCGCGCGCCAAACAACCCTGGGTGCTGGACTGGTCCTTGGTCGAGTCCATCGACGTCAAAGCCGCTCGTGCCTTGCTGGGCATTCTGACGCTGTGGGGCGATCAGGATGTGGATTTGCGCTTTCTGGGTTCGGGCCGCTTGCGCGAAGTGCTCAAGTCCCAGACACCGTCCGGGCGCCGGGACGTGGAGCAGCTCTGGTGGGAGCTGCGCATGGCGATGCTGCGCATCATGAACCGGCCCGACGAGTTCGAGCTCACCGCCCTGGATTTCTGCGTCACCTACGAGGTATCGCCGCCTGGGTGGGAGAAGCCGCTGTGCCATTTCCACCCCTTGACCGCCGAAAAACAGTCGGGTTCGGGGCAGTCCGTGTTGGGCGAGGCCGTGATGGAGCAGGTCGCTTCCGGGTACCCGGTCGATTCTTCGCTGGACGGTGCCAACTCGGAGTTCAGCCAACTGGGGCTGGTGGAACTGGCGGGCGAAATCCGTGGTGATCCGCAGGCCACGCTCGAAACCCTGGAGCAGCGCATCAAAGGGGCCGACGTGCTCATCATTTCCTGCCGGAATCTGATCCGGGTGGATTTTTCTGCGGCAGGCACCTTGCTCAACTGGGTCTCGGGCCACCATGCCCAGGGCCGCACAGTCCAGTTCGTGGATGCACACCGGCTGGTCTCGGCGTTTTTCAACGTCATCGGCATCACCGAATACGCCAAGGTCGTGGTCCGCAACGACTGAGGTGGGCTGCGTCGGCCAAGGGGGCTCGGATGTCACAATGGCTGACATCTGCCACCGGCCCGGCGCTTGCGTTCGGGCCTTTCGTCCCCACGTACTACCGCATGGAATCTTTTCACGGAACCACCATTGTCTGCGTGCGCAGACCGACCGAAAACGGGGTCCAGGTTGCCATCGGCGGCGATGGCCAAGTCACCCTGGGACACATCGTGGTCAAGGGCACGGCGCGCAAAGTCCGCAAGCTCTACAACGATCGGGTACTGGCCGGTTTTGCCGGCGCCACGGCCGACGCTTTCACCCTGTTCGAACGCTTTGAAGCCAAGCTGGAAAAACACCAGGGGCACCTGGTGCGCGCCGCGATCGAACTGACCCGGGACTGGCGCACCGACCGGGTGCTGCGACGGCTCGAGGCCATGCTGGCCGTGGCCGACCACAGCGCCTCACTGATCATCACCGGCAACGGCGACGTGCTGGAGCCCGAACACGGCATTGTGGCGATCGGGTCTGGCGGCGCCTACGCCCAGGCGGCCGCCAAGGCACTGCTCGACAACACGGAGCTGAGTGCCGAAGACATCGTGCGCCGTTCGCTGGCGATCGCGGGCGAGCTCTGCATTTACACCAATATGAACCACACGGTCGAGGTGTTATCCCCGACCGCGCCCACCCCATGATGGTGGCGCTGCCGACCCTGACCGATACGTTCGGCGGTGGTTGGCGCAGCGCACCAGAAGGCCGTTGCGCGCGGCGGCCCAACCATCCACCATTCCGATAAAGCCCATGTCCTCCATGACCCCCCAGGAGATCGTGTCCGAACTGGACCGTTTCATCATCGGCCAGAAGGGCGCCAAACGCGCCGTGGCCATAGCCTTGCGCAACCGTTGGCGCCGCCAGCAGGTGGATGAAAAGCTGCGACCCGAAATCACGCCCAAGAACATTCTGATGATCGGCCCCACCGGCGTGGGCAAGACCGAAATCGCGCGCCGCCTGGCCAAGCTGGCCGATGCGCCTTTCATCAAGGTGGAGGCCACCAAGTTCACCGAAGTGGGGTACGTGGGCAAGGATGTGGATGCCATCATCCGGGACCTGGCCGATATCGCCGTGAAGCAGACCCGCGAAGCGGCCATGCGCATGCAGCGCACCCGTGCCGAGGATGCGGCGGAAGAGCGGATTCTGGACATCCTGATCCCGCCGCCGCGCCAACAGGACGGTGCGGGCGTGGTCGCCACGACCGAGAGCACTGCGCGGCAGACCTTTCGCAAGAAGTTGCGCGAAGGCTTGCTGGACGAGCGTGAGATCGAGGTCGATCTGCTCGAGTCCGCCCCCGCCATGGAGATCATGGGGCCGGCGGGCATGGAAGGCATGGCCGAGCAGCTGAAAGACATGTTCAGCCACATGGGCCAGGGCAAGCGCAAGACCCGCAAACTCAAGATCGGCGAGGCCATGAAGTTGCTCACCGAGGAGGAGGCGGGCAAGCTGGTCAACGAGGACGAGATCAAGACCCAGGCGCTGCACAACGCCGAGCAAAACGGCATCGTGTTCATCGACGAGCTCGACAAAGTGGCTTCCCGCAACGACTCGGGCGGCGCGGAGGTTTCGCGCCAGGGGGTGCAGCGCGATCTGCTGCCGCTGGTGGAAGGCACCACGGTGTCGACCAAATACGGCATGGTGAAAACCGACCACATGCTGTTCATTGCCAGTGGCGCGTTCCACCTCGCCAAACCCAGCGACCTGATCCCCGAGTTGCAGGGGCGCTTTCCGATCCGCGTCGAACTGCAATCGCTGTCGGTGGACGACTTCGAGGCCATCCTGACGCAAACCCATGCCTCGCTGGTGCGCCAGTACCAGGCGCTGCTGGCAACCGAAGGTGTCACGCTCGAATTTCCGCAAGAGGGCATACGCCGCTTGGCGCAGATCGCCTGCGACGTGAACGAACGCACCGAAAACATCGGGGCGCGCCGCTTGGCCACGGTGATGGAGCATTTGCTGGACGAAGTGAGCTTTGATGCCACCCGCTTGCAAGGGCAGACCATCACGATGGATGCGGCCTACGTGGATGCCCGACTGGGCGAGCTGAGCCGCAACGAGGACTTGTCTCGCTACATTCTTTGAAGCGAGGTTTTTCGCAGGTGCTGGGCTGAGGTCCTGAGGCCCGTTTTCTCCCTCAACTCTGTGTGGACGCCGACGATAAACCTTGTAGGCAGGCCCTGAAGCGGGCCGGTCCGGGTGTTTCGTGGCCACCGGGGTTTCCCATGGCGTGTTCTGCGTTGCACCTTTCGGGTAGTCAACGGAGAAAACATGAGACAACTCAGCGATCTGACGGTGGTGGCGCGCATGGCTGCAGGATTCGGTGCCCTCGTC
>NZ_JBFJMY010000057.1:0-15133 GCF_041633695.1 Hydrogenophaga sp. | reverse complement strand
TCAGATCGCCGAAATAAGCCACCGCGAACAGCAGCAGCAGGTAGGCAAACGAAACACCGATGACGAGCGTAGCGGGCAGCATCGCAAGGCCTTGTCAGCCTGGACGGCCATCGCCATCACCGCGATCCACTTCCATGGCAGGCCCGGCATGACGCTCCACCACCCAGGCCAGCGCGGCGATCAGCAAGGCCCAAATGGCGAACAAAACTGCGGGAAACAAGGGCAAGCCCAGGATCAGGACGTCGTGGTCCCAGATCGCCAACAAGGGAAAGTTGAACAAGGCCATGCCCGCGGCGAACAAGGCCACCAGACGTTGCGCATCCAGGCGTCGAAACATACGTGTCTCCTGTGTCGTGGGCTGGGGTGCAGGCCGGAGCCCGGCGCAACTATTGTGCGCCATGCACGCGACCCCGCCCAACCGCCACTTGAGCAAAAAAAACGGCGGTGGAAACCACCGCCGTTTGGAGCCGACACCCGTCTGGGTGCCGCGCTGCAGGATCAGCTGCCGGCCAGCAACTTCCAGGTCGCCACCACCGAGTCGGGGTTCAGCGAGATCGAGTTGATGCCCTCGTCGCGCAGCCACTGGGCAAAGTCCGGGTGGTCGCTGGGGCCCTGGCCACAAATGCCCACGTATTTGCCTTCGGCCTTGCACGCGCCAATGGCCAGCTTCAACAAGGCCTTGACGGCGGGATCGCGCTCGTCGAAGTCGTGCGCGAGCAACTCCAGTCCCGAGTCGCGGTCCAGACCCAGCGTGAGCTGGGTCAGGTCGTTCGACCCAATGGAGAAGCCGTCGAAAAACTTCAGAAACTCGTGCGCCAGCACTGCGTTGCTCGGGATCTCGCACATCATGATGACCTTGAGGCCGTGCTCACCGCGCTTGAGGCCTTTGGTCGCCAACAGGTCGGTCACGCGCTCGGCCTGCCCCAGGGTGCGCACGAACGGCACCATGACCTGCACATTGTCCAGGCCCATGTCTTCACGCACCCGTTTGATGGCCTCGCACTCCATGGCAAAAGCCTCGGCAAAGTCGCCACTGAGGTAACGCGCCGCGCCACGGAAACCCAGCATCGGGTTCTCTTCGTCCGGCTCGTAGCGCGAACCGCCCACCAGCTTGCGGTACTCGTTGCTCTTGAAGTCGGACAGGCGCACGATCACCGGCTTGGGCCAGAAGGCCGCCGCGATGGTGGCCACGCCTTCGGCCACCTTGTCCACATAAAAAGCGCGAGGCGAAGCATGGCCGCGTGCCACCGACTCCACCGCCTTCTTCAGATCGGCGTCGATGTTCGGATAGTCGAGGATGGCCTTGGGGTGCACGCCAATGTTGTTGTTGATGATGAATTCCAGTCGCGCCAGGCCCACGCCGCTGTTGGGCAACTGGGCAAAGTCGAAAGCGAGCTGGGGATTGCCCACGTTCATCATGATCTTCACGTCCACCGGGGGCATCTCGCCGCGCTCGACTTCGGTGATCTCGGTTTCCAGCAGGCCGTCGTAGATGTTGCCGGTATCGCCTTCGGAGCAGCTCACCGTCACCAGCGTGCCCTCTTTCAGCCGCTCGGTGGCATCGCCGCAGCCGACCACCGCCGGAATACCCAGTTCGCGCGCGATGATGGCGGCGTGGCAGGTGCGGCCGCCCCGGTTGGTGACGATGGCGCTGGCGCGCTTCATCACCGGCTCCCAGTTCGGGTCGGTCATGTCGGTCACGAGCACGTCGCCGGGCTGTACTTTGTCCATCTCGCTGATGTTGTGCACCAGACGCACCGGCCCGGTACCGACCTTCTGGCCAATGGCCCGGCCGGATGCCAGCACCGCGCCCTTGCCCTTGAGCTTGTAGCGCACCTCGGTCTTGCCCGCCGCTTGGCTCTTCACCGTTTCCGGGCGGGCCTGCAGGATGTAGAGCTGGCCGTCCACGCCGTCTTTGCCCCACTCGATGTCCATGGGGCGGCCGTAGTGCTGCTCGATCACCAGCGCGTAGCGCGCGAGCTGCTCCACATCGGCGTCGGTCAGGCTGTAGCGGTTGCGCAATTCCACCGGCACATCGGTGGTTTTCACCAGTTTGCCGCTGGCCTTTTTCTCTTCGGGTGTGCTGAACTCCATCTGCAACAGCTTGGAGCCCAGGTTGCGCCGGATCAGCGCGCGTTTGCCCGCTTTGAGCATGGGTTTGTGCACATAGAACTCGTCGGGATTCACCGCGCCCTGCACCACGGTTTCACCCAGGCCGTAGCTGGAGGTGATGAAAACCACGTCTTCAAAGCCGGATTCGGTGTCGATGGTGAACATCACGCCGGCCGCGCCCAGATCGGAGCGCACCATGCGCTGCACGCCGGCGGAGAGCGCCACGTCGGCGTGGGCAAAGCCCTTGTGCACCCGGTAGCTGATGGCGCGGTCGTTGTAGAGCGAGGCAAACACCTCTTTCATCTTGTGCAACACCTCTTCGATGCCGTGCACGTTCAGGAAGGTCTCCTGCTGGCCGGCAAACGAGGCGTCGGGCAGATCTTCTGCCGTGGCGGACGAACGCACCGCAAAAGTGGCTTGGTCGTTGTCGGCGCTGAGCACGGCATAAGCGGCGCGAATCGCCTGGTCCAGATCGGCCGGGAATGGCTGGTTCTCTACCATGGCCCGGATCTCGGCGCCCACGGTGGCCAGGGCGCGCACATCTTCGGTATCGAGCGCGTCCAGCTTGGCATTGATGCGCTCGGTCAGGCCTTCGAACTTCAGGAACTCGCGGAACGCGTGTGCGGTGGTCGCAAAGCCGGTGGGCACTTTCACGCCGCTGGGCAGCTGCGAGATCATCTCGCCCAGGCTGGCGTTCTTGCCGCCGACGGATTCGACGTCGGACATGCGTAGATGCTCGAAGGGCACGACCAGATCGGTCGGGGAAAACAGGTTGGACATGGAAAAGCTCCGCTCAAGTTAAAAAACCGGGGGCTCCATGCGCGCTGCGTTAACCTGTTGTTCTTTTATGGGTGCGGCACCGGCAAGGGGCACTGACTGCTGGGGCGCACCTCGGCGGCGGTGCGACCCAAAGCCTTCGATTGTAGTGTCGCCATGCCCTTTTCACCCCGTCGCCACCGCCAGGCCACGAATGCTGGTTATTCCTGAAAGTTATTGCGTACCGACCCCTATGAACGTCAAGAACATGCCCAACAGAACCGTTTTTTTCATCTCCGATGGCACCGGCATCACCTCCGAAACCTTTGGCAACGCCATCCTGGCCCAGTTCGAGGCCACTTTGCGCCGGGTTCGCCTGCCCTTTGTGGACAGCGTAGACAAGGCACACCAGGCGGTGCGCCAGATCAACCACACGGCTGAAACCGAAGGCAGACGCCCCCTGGTGTTCACCACGGTGGTGAACACGGAGGTGCTCTCCGTCTTCAAGACCCAATGCCAGGGCATGGTGCTGGACATGTTCAGCACCTTTGTGGAGCCGCTGGAGCAGGAACTGGGCATCAAGTCCAACCACCGGGTCGGGCGGTTCTCGGACGCGTCCAAAAGCAAGTCCTACAACGACCGCATCGAAGCCATCAATTTTTCGCTGGCCCACGACGACGGGCAAAGCCACCGGGATTTGCAGGGCTCGGACGTGATCCTGGTCGGCGTGAGCCGCAGCGGCAAAACCCCGACCTCGCTGTATCTGGCCATGCAGTACGGCTTGAAGGCGTCCAACTACCCGTTGATTCCAGAAGATTTCGAGCGGCGCCAGTTGCCGCCGGCACTGGCGCCCCACCGCAAGAAAATTTTCGGGCTCACGATCGCACCCGAGCGCCTGAGCGAAATCCGCAACGAACGCCGGCCGAACTCCCGTTACGCGAGCCTGGAGAACTGCCGAATGGAGGTCAGCGAGGCCGAAGGCATGATGCGCCGCGAAGGCATTCGCTGGTTGTCCACCACGACCAAATCGATCGAAGAAATCGCGACCACCATCCTGCAGGAAATCCGGCCCGAGCGGCTCGATTATTGAACCCGCGCACGGATAACCGCAACCGCCCTACCCCCGCTCACCGTCGGTAGGCGGTTTTTTCTTGCGCCCAGGCCCCAGGCCATGGGCCTGGCGGCTCAGCGCAAACGAGGCGAACAGCTTGACCCAGAGCGTGGACCCGGCCACCGCGACCCAGTCCTGAAACGCCAAGGCCTGGAAGACCAGCACCGCGACCAGAACCCCGACCATGACCACGCCACCGACCAAATTGATCGCCATTTCGTAGGGGGCGTACTTCTCGGGGTTGGGCGGCGATACGCCCCGCTTGAGCGCGACTTCGGAAAAATCTCTTTTCACCAGGATGCGGTAGGTGCGGCGAAGCCAGAAAAAAGACACGGGAAACAGTGCCAGCAAAAAAAGCCAGTTGAGAAAAAAAACGCTTTCCAGAGCCATCCATACATCCTTGATAAGTTCAGTGCCCGGCCGGCCGTTCAGAACGGTCAGAGACCACACCGAAGGGGCGACAACCCCCACCGCGCCAACATGCGGCATTGTGCGCCAGCCAGGAAGGGTGTTCAAAAGGCCCGCCGTGAGCGTCTTGAACACCCGCCCTGACCGCAAAAAACAAAACCCCGTCAGCGAAAAGCCGACGGGGTTGTGGTCATGCACCCAGCACGTGGCCGGTGCAGACTTCAGCCATCAGTGGCCCGTTGCGGCACCTGCACCCTTGGGGATGCGGATGGACTCGACGAGTTCCTGGATGTGCTTGGGCGCTGGCGACGTCACCTTGTTGACCAGGAAGGCCACTGCAAAGTTGACGATGGCGCCCACGGTACCGAAGGCTTCGGGCGTGATGCCGAAGAAGCCGTTCACACCGCCGACCATGTCGACAAAGTCCGTGCCCTTGATGAAGAACAGGCCTTTGTGTGCGAACACATAGAACAAGGTCACGAACAAGCCCGCCAACATACCGGCGATCGCGCCCTTGTTGCCCATGGTGCGGCTGAAAATGCCCATCATGATCGCGGGGAACAGCGAGCTGGCGGCAATACCGAAGGCCAGCGCCACCGTACCAGCCGCGAAGCCGGGTGGGTTCAGGCCCAGATAACCGGCCAGCACAATCGCACCGGCCATGGAGATCTTGCCTGCCAGCAGTTCGCCCTTCTCACTGATTTCGGGGTTGAACACGTTCTTGATCAGATCGTGCGAGACCGCAGAGGAAATGGCAAGCAGCAGACCAGCCGCTGTCGACAGTGCCGCCGCCAGACCACCCGCCGCCACCAACGCGATCACCCAGTTGGGCAGCAGCGCGATTTCGGGGTTGGCCAGCACGATGATGTCGGCGTTCACGGTCAGTTCGTTGCCCTTCCAGCCAGCGGCTTCTGCCTTGGCGGTCACGGCTTCGTTCTTGGTCTTGTCGTTGTAGTACTGGATGCGGCCATCGCCGTTCTTGTCTTCCCACTTCAGCAAGCCGGTGGCTTCCCAACGCTTCATCCAGTCCGGACGCTCGGCGTTCAGCAAGCTGGCCTCGGGTGCGTACATGCTCATTTCAGCGTTGTAGGCGCCTTTGTTCACGGTACCGATCAGGTTGAACTTGGCCATGGCGCCCACAGCAGGAGCCGTGGTGTACAGCAAGGCGATGAACACCAGTGCCCAACCGGCAGAGGCGCGGGCATCGGCCACTTTGGGCACGGTGAAGAAGCGCACGATCACGTGGGGCAGACCGGCGGTACCGATCATCAGCGACACGGTGTAGAAGAACATGTTGAGCGTGCTGCCAGCGGCGGTCGTGGTGTACTGGCTAAAGCCCAGTTCGGTCACCACTTGGTCCAGTTTGGCCAGCAAGCTGACGTTCGTGCCCACCAGATCGGAGCCCAGACCCAGCTGCGGCAGGAAGTTGCCGGTGAGGTTCAGGGAGATGAAGAAGGCGGGAACCAGGTAGGCCAGGATCAGCACGATGTACTGCGCCACCTGGGTGTAGGTGATGCCCTTCATGCCACCGAACACCGCGTACATGAACACGATGCCCATGCCGATGTAGATACCCACGTCGGACGACACGCCCAAGAAACGCGAGAAGGCCACGCCGACACCGGTCATCTGACCAATGATGTAGGTGATGGAAGCGGTCAGCAGACAGACCACGGCCACGGTACTGGCGGTCTTCGAATAGAAGCGATCGCCAATGAACTGGGGCACGGTGAACTTGCCGAACTTGCGCAGATACGGCGCCAGCAGCATGGCCAGCAACACATAACCGCCGGTCCACCCCATCAGGAACACGGCGCCGCCGTAACCCATGTTGGAGATCAGGCCCGCCATCGAGATGAAGGAAGCGGCCGACATCCAGTCGGCTGCGGTGGCCATGCCGTTGGTGATGGGGTGCACCCCGCCGCCGGCGACATAGAACTCGGACGTGCTACCCGCACGCGCCCAGAAAGCAATGCCGAGGTAGAGCGCAAAGCTCGCACCCACGAACAAATAGGTAGTGGTTTGAAGATCCATGGGGTCCGTCCTTTTTAGTCTTCTTGCATGCCAAATTTGCGGTCAATCTGGCCCATCTTCTTGGCGTAATAGAAGATCAGGACGATGAACACATAAATGGAGCCTTGTTGCGCAAACCAGAATCCCAGCGGATAGCCGCCCAGCATGATCTTGTTGAGCAGGGGTGCAAACAAGATGCCTGCGCCATAGGAAACCAGGAACCAGACGATCAGGACCTTGGTCAACAGGCCCAGCGTGGCAGACCAGTAGGCCTTTGCATTGCTTTCGCTTGTCATGTAAGTCATCTCCTCAATGTGATGCTTTTACCGAGTTTGGCGGTGGGAGCCGCCGCGTTTTGAATGCCAAAAATCCCGCAGGGTTGTGGCACTACGGGTGGGACTCTGAGGCCGCTTTCTTACGTCAAAATTGCTGCGCAGGCCTATGGTGGAAAAACTAGGGAAAGCACCTATCAAATGGCTTCGCACGGGACGCCAGCGCACCGGTTGCACCCCCGTTCACGTGGCCATGCGCGGCCCAAAGACCCGATACCCGGCACGCGTTTGCACACTTGGTGGATGAATCCCGCGCCGCAAGACCGTCACCCACCGAGCCGCGTGGCAGACCTGTGAACACAGCCTGACGACGCGATGGACGCGGCTTTCCTGGTACGCATGGGCTCACCGCCACGGCATGCATCCGCTTCCAATACTGACATTTCATTACATATGCGGTTTGCATCGCCTCCGCCTTGCGTCCAGAATTTACCGAGCGTCTGACTCCTTCAGGCCACGTGTTTCCGGGAGATCGACATGGCCAGCAAAACCCGTTTGTCCGCGCAAAAACAAGCGCACGCCTTGCACGTGGGCCTCAACGAAGTCAGCGCGGACGGCTACGCCGGATGGACCGGCCCCCTGGCCGCCTGCGAATTCGACGCCCACGACATGGCCGCCATTGCCAAGAGCCAGGGCATGAAGAGCACGCTGCTGCTCACCAAGAAAGCGACCCGGGCCAAGGTGTTGGCGGCCATCCGCAGTTCGGCCAAGGCGCTCGCTGCCGGCGATCTGTTTTTCCTGAGCTATTCGGGGCACGGTGGTCAGGTTCCCGACGTCAGCGGCGACGAGGCCGACAAGCAAGACGAGACCTGGTGTCTGTACGACGCCCAGCTGATCGACGATGAACTCTATTTCGAGCTCAGCCGCTTCAAGGCCGGCGTGCGTGTGCTGGTGATATCCGACAGCTGCCACAGCGGCACCGTGGTGCGCGCCGGTCCACCCCAACCCGGCACCGCCAGCCAGCGCCCCAAACTCATGCCCCCTACAGTGGCGCGGCGCGTCTACAGCGAACACCAGGCGTTTTACGACAAGCTCCAGTTGGGCGTGCAGAAAGCCAGTGGCAATGCGGTGCTGGACCCGGACACCGCGCTGGCCCAGGTGGCGGTCAGCGGACGCCTCACCGCCATCGTGCACAAGTTCAACCCCACCGTGATCCTGATGTCGGGCTGCCAGGACAACCAGTTTTCCATGGACGGTGACCACAACGGCGCGTTCACCGAGCAGTTGCTCAAGGTCTGGAACCACGGGCAATTCAAGGGCAGCTATGCCAGTCTGCATGCGCGCGTGCTGGCCGCCATGCCACCGGCCCAATCGCCCAACCTTTTCACCCTGGGTTCGGCCGCCTCGTTTTTGAAAGAGACGCCGTTCCTGGTCTGAACGGCAACCGCGCCTCGGGCGCAGCACATGGAGGTGCCACTATGTTGAGTATCCGCAACCACCGGCTGGTTGGCGACGGCGTCAGCTTCCGCCAGACGCCCAACACCGGAGGGACACTGCAACCGCGCTTCCTGGTCTTGCACTACACCGCCGGGAGCTCGGCGGAATCCTCGGTGGAATCTTTGTGCACGCGCAAACCGCAGGGCAATGCCTCGGCGCACATCGTGCTCGGGCGCGACGGGCGCATCGTGCAACTCGCCGCGTTCAACGCCGTCACCTGGCATGCGGGCGTGAGCCAATGGGACGGCATCAACGGCCTGAACCAGTACGCCATCGGTATCGAAATGGACAACGCGGGTTTGCTGCACCGCGAGGGCGAACGTTTCGTGTCCTGGTTCGGAAAAACCTACCCGAACGAAGAGGTGCTGCTGGCCCCGCACCGTTTCGGCGGTCCGGTACAGCCCTGGCACGCCTACTCCGAAGTCCAGATCGCTCGGGCGCTGGAATTGTCCGAACTGCTGGTGGGCCACTATGGCCTGCAGAACGTGCTGGGCCACGAAGACATCGCTCGCGGCCGCAAGGTGGATCCCGGGCCCGCGTTTCCATTGGCGGCGGTGCGCGCCCGTGCGTTGGGTCGTGGCGCCGACACCCAGCGTCGCCTGTTGGTGAATGCCAGCAGCCTGAATATCCGCAGCGGCCCGGGCGCGGAATTTGACAAGGTGGCGCCCGCGCTCAAGCGCGGAGCCGAATTGCTGATCCTGGAAGCGCAGGACCGCTGGTGTCGGGTGGCGGTGGTCGGTGCCACCGATCTGGAAGGCTGGGTTTGCAACGACTTCCTGGCCCCACTCCCCGAAACACGCTCCACGACACGCTCTGCCACCCGCTCGGCTCCCCGCGTGTTGTCGCGCACCGAACGCGCCACCCCGGTTCGCCGTGCCACCACCCGGGCTCGCAGCCCGTCCACCAAGACCGCTGCGGCAAAAAAAGTGGCCGGCGCCAGCACCCGCGGTCGTCGGCGCCCGACCCAAACCACCAAATAGGCGCAACCACCACGGGCTGTGCGCCGTCTCGACACCCACGCTGACGCAGAAAGTTTTTCCCCATGACGCGATCCTCCTCCGCCGCTGACATCTGCTTCATCGTCAATGGCCAGGCGCTCCCCTTGAGTGGCACCAGCCGTGGGGCCGGCACGGCTTCGCAGGCGCCCGCATTTGCGGGCCATGGCACCGTCACGCAACGGGTACAGCTGGGTGCGCGGCGCAGCGTGGGTGCACCGGTGCGCGTGACAGCCAGGCCAGGCCAAGACGTCGTGGTGCTGCACATCAGCAACGGCCCGGCGCTGATGCTGCACCCCGAAACGGCACGCGATCTGTTTCTCGCACAGAGCGGCGTACCGCGCAAAGACGCGACGAGCACCCGTGGTCGAGCGGCCCAAGCCGCACCCAACGAACTCCATGTATCGGCGCAGCTGAGTTGGCAGGGCCTGGAACAGGCTGGCGCCGCAAGGGGTGCGACACGCGGGCGCCTGGGCGAGGTCTTGCTGTCGGCGATCGAAGTGGTGAGCGACCTGTTCCTGGAGCCTGTGGCCCAGCTGACCGCCGAAAAAATCGGCGCCAAGGTGGACAGCCAGGTGGACGCGGGCGTGTACGCGCTATCGGCGCAAGCCTTTGACGCCCCGCTCAAAGGCCATGGTCAGCGGCTGGATCGCGTCGAGCCCGCACCCCAGCCCGGCGCCCCACTGCTGGTGCTGTTGCACGGCACCTTCTCCGACACCCAGGGCACCTTTGGCAAGCTGTGGCAGCAGCACCCGCAAAAGGTGCGCGAACTGTTTGCCCACTACGGCAACCGCGTCTACGGTTTTGACCACCCCACGCTGTTGGCCAGCCCGATCGACAACGCGCTGATGCTGGCCAAATCCCTGCCCCGGGGTGCGCGGCTGCATTTGCTCACCCATTCGCGCGGCGGACTGGTGGCCGAGGTGCTGGCCCGGGTGGCCGCGCGGCCCGCGCTCAGCGACGCCGAGCTCGCTCTGTTCAAAGACCCACACTACAAGGCACAGCTGAGCGCCATGCGCGCGTTGGCGGCCGAACTCAAGGGGCGCGACATTGTGGTCGAACGCGTGGTCCGCGTCGCCTGCCCGGCCCGTGGCACCTTGCTGGCATCGCAGCGTCTGGATGCCTACGTGTCGGTGCTCAAGTGGTCGCTGGAGCTGGCGGCGATTCCGGTGGCACCTGCCCTGATCGATTTTCTGGGTGCGGTGGCGAGCCAGCGCACCGACCCCCGCGTGCTGCCCGGCCTGGAGGCCATGACGCCCGACAACCCGCTGGTGCAGTGGCTGCACACCAGCGAAAGCCTGGACCGCGAGCCGTTGCAAAGCGACCTGCGCGTGGTGGCCGGCGACATCGAAGGCGACTCGATCACCTCCTGGCTCAAGACCCTGCTGGCCGACGCTTTTTACTGGACCGACAACGATCTGGTGGTGCAGACCCGCTCCATGTACGGCGGCACGCCACGCGCATCGACAGGCGGTCAAGCGGGTGCCCGCTTTTTGCTGGACCAGGGCGGCAAGGTGTCGCACTTCAACTACTTCTCGAATCCACGCACCGCCCACGCCATTTGCAGCGCCTTGCAAGACGACGTGCCGGCCGGGTTCCTGCCCATCGGGCCGCTGTCGTGGGCGGGCGCCAGCAGCGACGGCCTGCGCGGCGCACCAGCCGCCACCCTGGCCGACGCCGACCGGCCTGCGCTGATTCTCTTGCCCGGCATCCTGGGCAGCCACCTGCGAGTGGATGGCAAGCGCGTGTGGTTGAGCATGCGCGTCATCTTCGGTCTGGACAAACTGGCCTACCGGCCAGGCGCCACCAATGTGCAAGCCGACGGCGCCATGAGTGGGCCCTACGACGATCTGGCGGTGCACCTGGCCGCCACGCACCAGGTGATCGAGTTTTCGTTCGACTGGCGTGTGCCCATCGAACAAGAGGCCCGCCGCCTGGCCGAGGTGATGGACAAGGCCTTGAGCGCCCGTGCCGCCAGCGGCCAGCCGGTGCGGCTGCTGGCGCACTCCATGGGCGGCCTGGTGGCCCGCACCGTGGCCTTGGAGCGCCCCGACGTCTGGCAGCGCTGGCTGGCCCGAACGGGTTCGCGCATGCTCATGCTGGGCACACCCAACGACGGCTCCTTTGCCCCCATGCAAGTGCTCACCGGCGACGACCGGCTGGGCAATGCCCTGGCCGCTTTTGGCATGCCGTTCCAGGACCGCAAGGCACGCCAGCTCATGGCCGACATGCCCGGCTTCATCCAGTTGCAAACCGGCCTGCTGGAACTGGGGTTGGACAAGTCCCAACGCTGGAAAGAGCTGGCGCAACAAGACACGGAAACCCTGCGCCAGGCCAACTGGTGGCACGAACTCGAACTGCAGCAGGCGGTCTACGAATGGGGCATTCCACCCCAGGCGGTGCTGGACGCGGCCAAGGCTTTGCGGCTGCGCCTCAACGAACAGCGCGACGGTGCGCTCGCCGACTTCAAGGACCGGATCCTCTTGGTGGTTGGCCATGCCCGGCTCACACCCACCGGATTTGAAATCCATCCGCGCGATGGCCTGGTCTACCTCGACGCGCCGGACGGCGGCGATGGCCGGGTACCGCAGAGCAGCGCGATGTTGCCGGGCGTGCGCACCTGGCAAGTGGACTGTGAACATGGCGACCTCGCCGACGCCGCCAGTGCGTTCGCGGCCTACGTGGAACTGCTGGAAACCGGCGATACCCAGCGCCTGCCCGTGGTCGCCCCCAACGCCGCCGTACGCGCAGCGATCGGCGCCCCGACGGCGATGGCCCTGGTGCGCAACCGGCCCTCGCGCGAACGGCAAGCCGCCACCCCACCACCGGTGCAAACCCGCGAGGTGTTTGGCCAGGTGCGCGATGGCGAAGCCGAGACCAGCGCACCCCGCGCGGCACTGCCCATCACGGTGCACAACGGCAATCTGCGTTTTGTCAGCACCACGCTGCTGGTCGGCCACTACGGCGCATCCACGCTCACCGGCACCGAGGCGGTGGTGGACCGCTTCATTGGCGGCGCCATGTCGGCCTCGCTGGCGGTCGGGCTCTATCCAGAAGCACCGGGCTCGCACCAGTTTTTCCTCAACCACCGCCAAGACCCGGACAGCCCACTGGCGCTGCCCCGGCCGCCCCATGTGATCGTGGCCGGCCTGGGTGAAGAAGGCAAGCTGCGCGGCACCGAACTCGCGCTCACGGTGCGGCAGGCCACACTGGCCTGGGCCCAGCGCGTGGCCGAAACACCGGACAGCGGTAGCGTGCAGTTCGAACTCTGCGCCACCTTGATCGCCAGCGGCGGCATTGGCGTGAGCGTCACCACCGCCGCGCAGGCGTTGGCACAAGGCGTGCGCGAAGCCAATGAAAAACTCGAAGCCGGTGGCTGGCCCCGGGTGGGCCATCTGCACGTGATCGAGTTGTACCTGGACCGCGCCACCGAAGCCTGGACCGCCCTGCACCTCTTGTCGCAAGCGGCGCCCGAACATTTCGCGCTGGCGCCCACCGTGCGTTCGGGCATTGGCGCCTTGCGCCGGCCCTTGGAAAGCGGCTACCGAGGCACTGGGCACGATTTTGTCAGCGCCATTTCCGAGAAGAACGAAGCCGGTGAACCCATCATCACCTATTCGCTCGACACCCAGCGCGCCCGCTCCGAAGCCCGGGTGCAATCCACCCAGGCCCGGCTGGTCACCGAACTCGTGCGCCGTGCCTCGAACGACGCCAACCCCGGTGCGGACATTGGCCGCACCCTGTTCCAGTTGCTGGTGCCGGTGGAAATGGAAGCCAGCCTGCGCGGCAGCAACGAGCTGCTGCTGGAACTCAACGACGGCACGGCGGCCATTCCCTGGGAACTGCTCAACACGCCACAAGATGGCCGAGGCGGTCCCAACAAACCCTGGGCCATCCGCAACAAGCTGATGCGCAAGCTGCGCACCGTGCAGTTCCGCGCCCAGGTGAGCGATGCGCGCCTGGAAGACGCGGTGTTGGTGATCGGCGAACCCAAGTGCGACCCGACCCGCTACCCGCCTCTACCGGCGGCCCGTGCCGAGGCCCAAGCGGTGTACGAAGCACTGAGCGGCCCCATGGGCCTGGACGGCTCGCGGGTACACGCCATCATCGCGCCCGACGACCACCTAGGACCCGACGCCGCCACTGTCACAACGGCCTTGTTGGCCAGGCCTTACCGCATCGTGCACATCGCCGGTCATGGCGAGCCCGAACGCGAGCGCGGCGCGGGCAAGCCCCCCGAGATCCGGGGCGTGGTGTTGAGCGACGGCACCTTTCTGGGACCACGCGAAGTAGAAGCCATGCGGGTGGTGCCCGAACTGGTGTTCCTCAACTGCTGCCATCTGGCCGCCGACCCGAGCCAATTGCTCCAGGGCTACGACCGTGCCAGCTTCGCCGCTGGCGTGGCCAAACAGTTGATCCGCATCGGGGTGCGCTGCGTGGTGGCGGCCGGCTGGGCCGTGGAAGACGATGCCGCCAACCGTTTTGCGGTGGTGTTTTACCAGGCGCTGCTGCGCGGAGAGCGCTTCATGGATGCGGTGCACTCGGGCCGCATTGCGGCCTACGAAGCCAGTCCGCTGGGCAACACCTGGGCCGCCTACCAGTGTTATGGCGACCCCGAATGGGTCTGGCAGCCCGACCACCGAGACGCGAACAAGCCACCCACGCCAGTGGGTCAGGAATACACCGGCGTGGCCTCGCCGGTGGCACTGGCATTGGCGCTGGAAACACTGGCGGTGCAAAGCGCCACGCAAGGCGCGGCGCCAGCGGTGCAGCGCGAAAAAATCCGATATCTGGAAACCCGGTTCGAGGTCGAATGGGGTGGCATGGGCGCGGTGGCAGAAGCCTTTGCTGTGGCCTGTGCAGCGGCCAACGACATGGCGCACGCCTTGCGCTGGTACCGGCGCGCGATCGCGGCCAATGACGGCAGCGCATCGGTCAAATGCAGCGAACAGCTGGCCAACCTGCAAGTGAGACTGGCCTGGAACCGGGTCGACACGGCGGTACGCGCCAGCGCGAAAAAGCCAGACGCCAAACCGACATGGCAAGACCTGCTGGCGCAAAGCCGCCAGGACATTCTGGACGCCATTCGCATGCTCGATGCCTTGGTTGCGATCGCCCCGACCATGGAGCGCGAAAGCCTTCGGGGATCGGCGTACAAACGTTTGTCGCAACTCGAAGCGGTGGCGGGCAACCTCAAGGCCGAAACCGATGCCACCCGGGCCATGGCCGTGCACTATCTGCGCGCGGAAGACCTGGCGCGCAGGGGCGCCCATCCCGATCTGTTTTACCCGGCGATCAATCGCATAGCGGCCGAACTGATTGCCAATGCAGGGCGCAAAGACTGGCCGGGCTTTCTGCAGCACGACCTGCAAGCGGTACGACAGTGCCTGGAGACCAAGCGCCGCGACGACCCGGACTTCTGGAGTGTGGTCGGTCTGCCCGAGTTGCGCGTGTACGAAGCCCTGGCGACCGGCCATTTGCCGGCGGAGTTGCCCGCCATTCTGGCCGCATACGAAGACCTGCACCGCCGCGCCGGCACCCATTGGATGTGGGCCACGGTCGCCGATCAGACCGCCTTTGTGCTGCGCCACTTTGAAACCGGCCCGCCTGCACAGGTGCGCGCGGTGCAAACGCTCAACACCGTCCTGCGAGGGTATGCGGGGATGTGATGCCCATGAACCGCATCTTCATCAGCTACCGCTCTTCCGATGGAAAGAAGGAGGCCGATCGGCTGTGTGCCGATCTGAGCCGCTTGTTTGGGCACGAACAGGTGTTCTTCGACAAGCAGGATTTGCGCGGCGGCCTGTCGTGGCGCAGCGCCATCGACGCCGCGCTGGGTGCACGGCCGGTCGTGCTGCTGCTCATGACACCCGATCTGCTGGGTGCCCGGCTGGCCTCGGGCGCGCGCCGCATCGACCAGGCGGACGACCCGATCCGCGGGGAACTGCTCACCGCACAGCAACGCGGTG
>NZ_JBFJMY010000056.1:0-15178 GCF_041633695.1 Hydrogenophaga sp. | reverse complement strand
GGCACGCCGAGCCCTTGGCTCGGCGTATGTGGCCGCGCATGTTGTTTGTAAGTATGATCTATGCTTATATTGATCAAAGTGATGAGGTCGCATGGAACAAATGATCGAGACCGCCGCGCATGTGGAAAAAGTCCGGGTCTTTGAACTGGCGGCCGAGCTCTTTGGGGTGCTGGCCACGCCCATGCGCCTGCGCATTCTCAGCGCGCTGTGCGACCGCGAAAAATCGGTCTCCCAGCTGCTGCAGGAAATTGAAACCACCCAGCCCAATCTTTCGCAGCACCTGAACCTCTTGTACCGCGCCGGGGTGTTGGCCAAGCGCAAAGACGGCACACAAGTCATTTACCGGGTCCAAAGCGAAAAGGCCGTCACGCTGTGCCGCACGGTGTGCACACAGATCGCGATTGAAATGGACGAGCCCACGTCGGTGCCGCCCAGTGACCGCCTTTCGCCCCGGGTGGCGTCTTGAACGCCCATCCGCCCGACCGTTTCTCATGGAGTCGCACATGAAACACCTTTCCCGCCTGCTGGTTCGTGCAGCCCTTGTGTCGGGCTTGTGTGTGCTGACGGCTTGTGCAGGTGGCGTCAACCTGGGTTTCTCGTTGCCGATTGGCCGCCACATGGGGGTGGGGGTGAACGTCGGCAGCGATGGCCGCATCGGCACCGGGGTGGGTGTCGGGGTGGGCGGTGGCTCTGTCAGCGTCGGTACTTCGGGGCGCTTGCCTGCGGCGCCACCATCCCAAGACGACAAGCCGCAGGGCGAGTGATCGGGTCCGGTCACCGGACCGACGAACTGCGCCAAGGCATCGCGCCTGCGCAACACTTTGGCTTTTTTCCCGCTCGATTGCCGCCACAGCGGCCCACTTTCACGCAGTGGTCATCGTGCGATGGCACAATTCCCAGCTGCAGCCAGGTCCTTCCACAGTCACTGTCGCATCCGCCATCCGGTCAAGCCGTGTCGCGGGAGGTTTCTTTAACCAACTTATGTTTCCCGCAGGGAAACGGAGGTCAGCGGATCAATGAGCGATACCCATTCGAACGGGGGCAACGTCTATGTTGCCTTCAAAGGCAATTCTTATCTCTTCGGGGGCAACGCGCCCTATGTCGAAGAGATGTACGAGAACTACCTTCAAAACCCCGGCAGCGTGCCAGAAAATTGGCGCGAGTACTTTGATGCACTGCAGAACGTGCCCGCACTTGACGGCACCGATTCTCGCGATGTGCCGCACCAGCCCGTCATCAACGCCTTCGCGGAGCGGGCCAAGCAGGGTTTCACCAAGGTTGTCATTGCCAACCCCGATTCCGAGATGGGACGCAAGCGCGTCGCTGTCCAGCAGCTCATTGCCGCGTACCGCAACGTCGGCGCCCGCTGGGCCGATCTGGACCCATTGAAGCGCGCCGAGCGCGACCACATTCCCGAACTCGAACCCTCGTTCTACGGCTTCACCGACGCCGACTTCGAGACCATCTTCAACACCAGCAACACCTTCTTCGGCAAGGAGATCATGTCCTTGCGCGATTTGATCAACTCGTTGCGCGAGACCTACTGCGGCAGCATCGGTGCCGAGTACATGTACATCACCGACCAGAGCCAGAAGCGCTGGTGGCAAGAGCGGCTGGAGGCCACGCGCGCCAAGCCCGCCTTCAATGCGGAGAAGAAAAAACACATTCTGGATCGCCTGACGGCGGCCGAAGGTCTGGAGCGTTTTCTGCACACCAAATACGTGGGGCAGAAGCGCTTTTCGCTCGAAGGTGGTGAGAGTTTCATCGCTTCGATGGACGAGCTGGTCCGGCAAGCCGGGCAGGTGGGTATCCAGGAAATCGTGATCGGCATGGCCCACCGGGGTCGCCTGAACGTGCTGGTGAACACCTTGGGCAAGATGCCCAAAGATCTGTTCGCCGAGTTTGACCACACCGCACCCGAAGACCTGCCTTCGGGCGACGTGAAGTACCACCAGGGTTTCAGCTCCGACGTCACCACGCCCGGCGGCCCGGTGCACCTGACGCTGGCCTTCAACCCTTCGCACCTGGAAATCGTCAACCCGGTGGTTGAAGGTTCGGTGCGCGCCCGCATGGACCGCCGCGGCGATCCGCTGGGCAAGCAGGTGCTGCCGGTGCTGGTGCACGGCGACGCGGCTTTTGCCGGCCAGGGCGTGGTCATGGAAACGCTGGCGCTGGCCGAAACCCGGGGGTATTCCACCGGCGGCACGGTGCACCTGGTGATCAACAACCAGATCGGTTTCACGACCTCCGACCCGCGCGACAGCCGCTCCACACTGTACTGTTCCGACGTGGTCAAAATGATCGAGTCGCCGGTGCTGCACGTCAACGGCGACGATCCCGAGGCGGTGGTGTACGCCACCCAGCTGGCGCTGGAATTCCGCATGGCCTTTCAGAAGGACGTGGTGGTCGACATCATTTGCTTCCGCAAGCTCGGCCACAACGAACAGGACACCCCCAGCCTGACGCAGCCGCTGATGTACAAGAAGATCGCGGCGCACCCCGGTACCCGCAAGCTGTATGCGGACAAGCTCGCCGCGCAAGGTTTGGGCGAATCTCTGGGCGACGAGATGGTCAAGTCGTACCGCGCTGCGCTCGACGCGGGGCGCCACACGGTGGACCCGGTCCTGACCAACTTCAAGAGCAAGTACGCGGTCGACTGGAGTCCCTTCCTCGGCAAGAAATGGACCGACAGCGCCGATACCGCCATTCCCCTGGCCGAGTGGAAGCGACTGTCGGAACGTTTGACCACGTTGCCCGACACCATCACCGCGCACCAGTTGGTCAAAAAAGTGTACGCCGATCGCGCAGCCATGGGCCGGGGCGAAATCCCGGTGGACTGGGGCATGGGCGAGCACATGGCCTTCGCTTCGTTGGTCGCCAGTGGTTTCCCGGTGCGTTTGTCGGGTGAAGACTGCGGACGCGGCACCTTCACGCACCGCCATTCGGTGGTCCACGACCAAGACCGCGAGAAATACAACGAAGGCTCGTACACGCCTTTGCAGAACGTGGCCGACAACCAGGCTCCGTTCGTGGTGATCGACTCCATCCTGTCAGAGGAAGCGGTGTTGGGCTTCGAGTACGGTTATGCCTCCAACGACCCCAATACGCTGGTGATCTGGGAAGCGCAGTTCGGCGACTTCGTGAACGGTGCCCAGGTGGTGATCGACCAGTTCATCGCCTCCGGCGAGGTGAAGTGGGGCCGCGTCAACGGCATCACCTTGATGCTGCCGCACGGTTATGAAGGCCAGGGCCCCGAGCACAGTTCGGCTCGCCTCGAGCGTTTCATGCAGCTGTCGGCCGACATCAACATGCAGGTGGTTCAGCCCACCACCGCGAGCCAGATCTTCCACGTGTTGCGCCGCCAGATGGTGCGCAGCCTGCGCAAGCCGCTGATCATCATGACGCCCAAGTCCTTGTTGCGGAACAAGGACGCGGCCTCTCCCCTGTCGGAGTTCACCAAGGGCGGGTTCCAGACGGTGATCCCGGAGCAGAAGGCCGAGGTGATCAAAAAGGCCGAAAAGGTCAAGCGCATCATTTGCTGTTCGGGCAAGGTGTACTACGACCTGGTCAAGCACCGCGAGGAGAAGGAGGCCGACGACGTGGCCATTCTGCGCGTGGAGCAGTTGTACCCGTTTCCACACAAGGTGTTCGCGGCCGAGGTGCGCAAGTACCCGAATGCGACGGATCTGGTCTGGTGTCAGGACGAGCCGCAAAACCAGGGCGCCTGGTTCTTTGTGCAGCATTACATCCACGAGAACATGCTCGACGGTCAAAAGCTGGGCTACGCCGGTCGTGCGGCTTCCGCATCGCCCGCCGTGGGTTATGCGCACCTGCACCAGGAGCAGCAGAAGAACTTGATCGAAGCCGCTTTCGGCAAGCTCAAGGGCTTTGTTCTCACCAAATAATCCGGACCCATCCGACCCGGGCCCATCCCTAGCTGGGCGGGGCCGGTCGGAGCACATCGAACACACAAGGTAGAAGAGAAATGGCAATCGTAGAAGTCAAAGTTCCGCAGCTCTCTGAATCGGTGGCCGAAGCCACTTTGCTGCAATGGAAGAAAAAGGTGGGTGAGGCCGTAACAGCCGATGAAACCCTGATCGAAATCGAAACCGACAAAGTGGTGCTCGAAGTGCCCGCGCCGTCGAGTGGCGTGCTGGTCGAGCTGCTGCAAGCCGACGGCGCGACCGTCGCCGCCGAGCAGCTGATCGCGCGCATCGATACCGAGGCGGTGGCTGGTGTGGCCGCTGCAGCACCCGCTGGCGCGCCGGCTGCGGCCGCAGCAGCTCCCGCGGCAGCGCCCGCTGCAGCCGCCTCGCAGTCCAAGGCCGGTGTGGCCATGCCGGCGGCCGCCAAGCTGATGGCCGACAACAAATTGGCCGAAGGCTCTGTGGCGGGCAGCGGCAAAGATGGCCGCGTCACCAAAGGCGATGTACTGGCTGCGGTGGCCTCTGGTGCGACCAAGCCCCCGACAGCGGCGCCGGTGGCCATTCCGACCGGTGCACCGACCCGTGTCCTGCCCCAGGTGCCCATGGTGGCGCCCGATCTGGGCGACCGCCCGGAAGAGCGCGTGGCCATGACCCGCTTGCGAGCCCGTGTCGCCGAGCGTCTCTTGCAGTCGCAATCCACCAACGCCATCTTGACCACGTTCAACGAGATCAACATGGCGCCGGTGATGGAGATGCGCAAGAAATTCCAGGAGAAGTTCGAAAAGGAACACGGCGTGAAGCTGGGTTTCATGAGCTTCTTCGTCAAGGCCGCGGTGCATGCGCTCAAGAAATACCCGGTGATCAACGCTTCGGTGGATGGCAACGACATCGTCTACCACGGCTATTTCGACATCGGTATTGCGGTGGGTTCGCCGCGCGGTCTGGTGGTGCCCATTCTGCGCAACGCCGACCAGATGAGCTTTGCCGATATCGAGAAAAAGATCGCCGAATTCGGCCAGAAAGCGCGCGATGGCAAGCTCGGCCTGGACGACCTCACGGGCGGTACCTTTTCGATCTCCAATGGCGGTACCTTCGGTTCGATGTTGTCCACACCCATCATCAACCCGCCGCAGTCGGCGATTCTGGGCGTGCACGCCACCAAAGACCGCGCCGTGGTTGAAAACGGCCAGGTGGTGGTGCGTCCGATGAACTACTTTGCCTTGAGCTACGACCACCGCATCATCGACGGCCGTGAAGCCGTGCTGGGGCTGGTGGCGATGAAGGAAGCGCTGGAAGACCCGGCCCGCCTGTTGTTCGACATCTGACGCGGTGGAGCAGGCGATGTCGCTGGCAGACGAACTGGTGAAGCTGGAGCAGCTCCTGCAAAGGGGCAGCCTGACTTCGGACGAGTTCGAACGGGCGAAGGCCCGCCTGCTGGGTACGCCGGGCTCCGCGTTCCCCGCGGACCTGGCGCAAGCCCTGAACCGCTTGCGCCGCTCACCGTCCGACAAATGGGTCGCCGGTGTTTGTGGCGGTCTGGCCCAGGCCACGGGCGTGGACGCCTGGATCTGGCGCCTGTTGACCGCCGCCCTGTTTTTTGCCGGAGGTATCGGCCTGGTGCTGTACCTCCTGTTGTGGATTTTTGTGCCCGCCGAATAAGGCGTGCAGCAACTTGAGAGTTTGAACATGTCCCAAGCATTTGATGTGATCGTCATTGGTGGCGGCCCTGGTGGCTACATTGCCGCCATCCGCGCGGCCCAACTGGGCTATCTGGTCGCCTGCATCGACGAATGGAAGAACGCCAGTGGTGGCCCGGCCCTGGGCGGCACATGCACCAACGTGGGCTGCATTCCATCCAAGGCGCTGCTGCAGTCGTCGGAGCATTTTGACCACGCCAACCACCACTTTGCCGACCATGGCATCAGCGCCAAAGACGTGAAGATGGACGTGGCCAAAATGGTGGCGCGCAAGGACGCCGTGGTGAAGCAGAACAACGACGGTATCCAGTACCTGTTCAAGAAGAACAAGGTCACGTTCTTCCATGGTCGGGGCTCGTTTGTAAAGCCAGTGGAAACCGGCTACGAAATCCAGGTCAGTGGTGCGAAAGAAGAGACCCTGACCGGCCGCCAGATCATCGTGGCCACGGGTTCCAGCGCACGCGCGCTGCCCGGTGTGGCTTTCGATGAAGAAACCGTGCTCTCCAACGACGGCGCCTTGCGCATGGGCGCGGTGCCCAAGACGCTGGCCCTGATCGGCTCTGGCGTGATCGGCCTGGAAATGGGCTCGGTCTGGCGCCGACTGGGTGCTGAAGTGACCATTCTCGAAGGCCTGCCCACGTTCCTGGGTGCGGTGGACGAACAGATCGCCAAGGAAGCCAAGAAGGCGTTTGACAAACAAGGGCTCAAGATCGAACTCGGCGTGAAGGTCGGGGACATCAAGAGCGGCAAGAAGGGCGTCGCGATCCAATACGCCAACGCCAAGGGCGAACCGCAGACGTTGCAGGCCGACAAGCTCATCGTGTCGATTGGCCGTGTGCCCAATACCGAGGGTCTGAACGCCGAAGGCATTGGCCTGGTCTTGGATGAGCGCGGCGCCATCGTGGTCGACGCGGAGTGCAAGACCAACCTCAAAGGCGTGTGGGCGGTGGGCGACGTGGTGCGTGGCCCCATGCTGGCGCACAAGGCCGAAGAAGAGGGCGTGGCCGTGGCCGAGCGCATTGACGGCCAGCACGGCCATGTCAACTTCAACACGGTGCCCTGGGTGATTTACACCAGCCCGGAAATCGCCTGGGTGGGCCGCACCGAGCAGCAGCTCAAGGCCGATGGCGTGGCATACAAGGCGGGTACCTTCCCCTTCCTGGCCAACGGGCGGGCGCGGGCGCTGGGCGATACCACCGGCATGGTCAAATTTTTGGCCGATGCGACGACCGACGAGATCTTGGGCGTGCACATCGTGGGTCCGATGGCGTCCGAATTGATCTCGGAGGCCGTGGTGGCCATGGAGTTCAAGGCCAGCGCCGAGGACATCGCGCGCATCTGCCACGCACACCCTTCGCTGTCCGAGGCGACCAAGGAAGCCGCATTGGCGGTGCACAAACGCACCTTGAACTTTTGAGCCACGGTCGGTTGTTCGCGGGCGCATAGAGCCACCTGCGTTCTCAAGCAGAACGCTTAGCGGTCCGCCTGAACCAGGGGCGCAAAGCGGCCTTGCGCAACCGATCCCGCCCGTACGCTAAAAGCCCCTACAAGCCATGTCCGTCAAAGCCGCCTACGAAGCCGCGCTGCTCCAGCGCGGCTACACCACCGACCCGGCCCAGCAACACGCGATCTCGGTGTTGGACCGGTGTGCGGGGGAGTGGGCGAACTACAAGCAGCGGCGCTCCAACTCGCTCAAGAAACTGTTTGTCAAGCCCGAGATTCCACGCGGCGTGTACATGTTCGGCGGTGTGGGGCGTGGCAAGAGCTTTCTCATGGATTGCTTTTTCAACGCGGTGCCGCTGCGGCGCAAGACGCGCCTGCATTTTCACGAGTTCATGCGCGAGGTGCACCGCGAGCTGCGCGACTTGCAAGGCACGGTCAACCCGCTGGACGAGCTGGGCGCGCGCATTGCCAAGCGCTACAAGCTGATTTGCTTCGATGAGTTTCATGTGGCGGACGTGACCGACGCCATGATTCTGCACCGCTTGCTGGACGCCTTGTTCAAGGCCGGCGTGGGTCTGGTCACGACCTCGAATTTCCATCCCGATGGTTTGTATCCGGACGGCTTGCACCGCGACCGCATCCTGCCGGCGATCGAGCTGCTCAAGGCCCAGATGGAGATTGTCAACGTCGACCACGGTGTGGATTACCGCCAGCGCACCCTGAGTCAGATCGAGCTCTACCACTGTCCCTTGGGTGAACAGGCGGACGCGGCGATGGCCGCCACCTTTGAGCAGATCGCGGAGGCCGGCGACGGCGATCCGGTGATGCAGATCGAATCGCGGCACATCCAGGCTTTGCGGCGCGCCGGGGGCGTGATCTGGTTCGATTTCAAAACCCTGTGCGGTGGGCCACGCTCACAGAACGATTACCTGGAAATCGCCACGCAGTTCCACACCGTTCTGCTCTCGAACGTGCCGCAGATGGCGGTACGGCACGCGTCGGAGGCGCGCCGTTTCACCTGGCTCGTGGACGTGCTTTACGACCGGCACGTGAAGCTGGTGATGTCGGCGGCGGTCGCGCCCGAACAGCTCTACACCGAAGGGCCGATGTCGCACGAATTTCCGCGCACCGTGTCGCGCTTGGCGGAAATGCAGTCGGCCGAATTTTTGGCGCTCGGGCATCGCCAGGTCGATACCGGGTTGACGTGAAAGCCCCGGCCACGCTTGCCGCGTGGCGCAGCGCGCTCACTGCAGGGGGTCGAGCTTGACGATGCACATGGACAGGTTGTCGCCCATGCCTTTGGCGCGCGAGCGGGCCTTCTGGATCAGGAATTCGCAGGCCTCGCGCGGTGACAGCATGGCGATGGTGCTGGCGAGTTCCTCGGGCGTGAAGTAGTGCCAGACCCCATCGCTGCAGGCCATGAGCGCATCGCCTTCTTTGAGCTGATGGACCACATGGATGTCCACTGGAGGGTCGTTGTCGGTGCCCAGACAGCCCATCAGGATGTTGGAGTGCGGGTGGTCCAGGGCTTCTTCTTCGCTGATCTCGCCCTGGTTGACCAGGGTTTGCACGTAGGAATGGTCCATGGTGCGAAACACCATCTTGCCGTTGCTGAAGTGGTAAATGCGCGAATCGCCGGCGTGGATCCAATGGCTGTCGTTGTTCGGGTTGATGAGGAAGGCCGCTATGGTGCTGTGGGGCTCTTGCTCGGCCGATACCGCCGTGAGCTTGATGACCAGGTGCGACTCTTCCACGATCTGGCGCAACATGGCCGATGCGTCGTCGGTTTCGGGGTCGTAGCGTTCAAACAATTGTCGGGCGGTCAACATCACCTGATCGGAGGCTTTGCGCCCGCCGCTGCGGCCACCCATGCCGTCGGCCAGAACCGCCAGCAGACAACCCGGGTGGCGTGGGTGGTTGAGCAGGCAGACCTGGTCTTGCTGGTAGTCGCGATCACCCCGGTGGATACCGGTGGACGCGTGGATGCGAAAGCCTTTGGACATGCGGATCGAACGGTAGTAGTGCCAGACGCAGCGGTAAGCCAATGGTATACGCCATGACCGCAGCGCCAGAGCCTATCATCAAAAACTTTGCAGCTAAGTGGTCGCGCCCCTGCCGGGCATTGGTGTGTTGCGCGCAGGCCACCGTCCTGGCACTGGCGTGCGCCCGTCTGGAGTTGGATTGAGCGCACTCGAAGAACAGGTTCGGCACGCGTTTGCCGCCGCAGGTCCACTGGCTAGCGTGGCGGGGGGATTGCGCCCCCGGCAAGGGCAGCTCGACATGGCCCAGGCCATTTGCGAGGTGGTCGAGCAGGGCACCAGCCTGGTGGTGGAGGCGGGCACCGGCGTGGGCAAGACCTTTGCGTACCTGGTGCCGGTGTTGCTGAGTGGCCGCCGGGCCCTGATTTCCACCGCCACCCAGGCCTTGCAGGACCAGCTCTCCGTGCGCGACATACCCGCGGTGGCCGCCGCATTGGGTGTGCGTGTGCGGGCCACCGTGCTCAAGGGGCGGGCGAGCTATGTCTGTCTGCACCGCTTGCACCAAGCGCGCTGGAACGGCGCTGCCGGACATCTGAGCGATCCGGCGCACCACGCCGCACTGGCGCAAATCCAGGCTTGGGCCGAGGGTTCGCGCGTGGGCGACCTGGCCGAGTTGCCGGGGTTGGACGAACGCTCGCCGATCCGGCCCTGGATCAGCTCGACGCGCGACAACTGCCTGGGCAGTGCGTGTCCCAGGGTTGGCGACTGCCATGTCAACCGCGCCCGCGCCGAGGCCTTGAGTGCCGATCTGGTGGTGGTGAACCACCACCTGTTTTTTGCCGATCAGCTGGTGCGCGAGTCAGGTGTGGCCGAACTGCTTCCGCGCGCCGAAGTGGTGGTCTTTGACGAGGCGCACCAGTTGCCCGATATCGGCGTGGAGTTCCTGGCGCTGGCCGTGGGATCGGGGCGCTTGCGCGATTTGGCGCGCGATCTGGCCACGCAGGGCCCCCATTGGGCGCGGGGTCTGCGCCCCTGGAGCCATCTGGCGTTGGGACTGGAACAGGCGATCCGCCAGATATCTCAATTGACCGGGCGCGCAAAGGCCCCGGCGGCCCGCAGAGCCTGGCAGGACGGCTCGCCCGAAGGCCTGCCGCCCGCGTCATGGCGGGTGTGTCAAGCGGCCGTGAGCGCCGCGCTGCTGGCGGTGGTCGAAGCATTGGCCGCCACCGCAGAGGCCGCACAGGCGTTGGCGCGTCTGCACGACCGCACGCGCCAACTCTTGCAAGACTGGCAGCGTTTGTGCGGCGACGCTGCGGCCACCGAGGCCGGGGTGCGGTGGATGGAATTCGGGGCCGACTCGGGAGCCCGCGCGTCTGCCGGGCCGGCTTGGCGCCTGCTGCTGGCGCCACCCGACTGCGCAAGCCTGTTCCGCGCCTTGCTGGGTGAAGCCCAGGCCGCAGGCCATGGCTGGATTTTCACGTCGGCCACGCTGGGGCACGATGCGGGCCTGAGCTGGTTTACCGAGCGCATGGGGCTGGATGCTCAGCCGGGTCTGCGCACTCTGCAGGTGGAGAGTCCGTTCGACCACGCACAGCAAGCGGCGCTGTACGTGCCACACGATCTGCCCGAACCCGGTGGCCCGGCACACACCTGGGCCGTGGCGCAAGCCGTGGCCCGCTGGGCGTCGCGGTTGGGCGGGCGCACCCTGGTGCTGACCACGACGCTGCGCGCCGCCGCACAAATGGCCGAGCAGCTCGCCAGGCTGGTGCAAGAGGGCGGTTGTGCCCCGCTGGATGTGCTGGCACAGGGCGCGCTGTCCAAGCGCGAGCTGTTGGCCCGCTTCCGCGCGGCGGGCAAGGGCGCCGCGCGGCCTGCGGTGCTGGTGGCTTGCGCTTCGTTCTGGGAGGGCGTGGATCTGGCCGGCGACGTATTGCAGCTGCTGGTGATCGACAAGCTGCCGTTCCCGCCACCCGACGATCCCTTGATCGCCGCCCGCGCCCGCGCGCTGGGAGCAGCGGGGCGCAGCGTGTTCAACGCTTGTTACCTGCCGCAAGCGGCCATGGCACTGAAACAGGGCGCCGGGCGCCTGATCCGGTCGGAGCGCGATACCGGCGTGTTGATCATCACCGACCGCCGTTTGCTGACCCGAAGTTACGGCAACCGTTTGTTGCAGGCGCTGCCGCCCATGCGGCGGCTGGTGGACGAGACCGAACTGGAACTGGCGCTGGATGCGCTGGTGCTCACCAGAGCTTCCACCACGGATCGTCCCGGCGCTTGAAGCCCTGGCTGGTGTACTCGCTCTGCGGGTAGCTGGCCAGCATCACGCGCTGTGCGTCGTCGCGCAATTGCGTCATGCCCAGCGCGTCGTATGAACGCACCAGGATGTACAGCGCTTCTTCCAGAGCGGGCGCGTCGTTGTAATCGGTCAGGGCAGACTGGGCGCGGTTGGCCGCTGCAAGATAGGCGCCCCGGTTGAAGTAGTAGCGCGCCACATGCACCTCGTACTGCGCCAGGGAATTGACGATGTAGAGCATGCGCGTGCGGGCGTCGGGCGTGTAGCGCGAGTCCGGGAACCGGGTCACCAGCTCGCGCAGCGCGGCAAAGGACTCTTTGGCGGCTTTTTGGTCCCGTTCCGACAAATCCTGGCGCGCCATCGAGCCGAACAGGCCCAAGTCGTCGTTGAACGTGACCAGACCTTTGAGGTACAGCGCGTAGTCCATCGCCGGGCTGGTGGGGTGCAGCTTCATGAAGCGCTCCAGGGTGGCCAGTGCCTGCGCCTGTTCACCGCTCTTGTACTGGGCATAGGCCTTGTCCAGCTGCGCCTGCTGCGCCAGTGCCGTGCCAGCGCTTCGCGCCTCCAGTTTCTCCAGCAGGGCCACGGCCTTTTCATGGTTGCCCGCGTCGCGCTCGTCGCGTGCTTCTGCGTAGATGCGGTTGGGGCTCCAGCCAGCGGTGTTGTCTTCGGGTGTGCTGCTACACCCTGGGAGTGCCAGGGCCGCGCCGAGCAGGCACAGCGACACAACCGATAATCTGAACGAAAGCATCACGCGCGAACCTTTACAACGGGGAATCTGTTTTTGGCCATGGAAATTATATCGACGGGGGGGCATACACCCGAGTCTGCCGAATCGCTGGACGGCGAGCAGGACTTGGCCGTGGAAGAAGGCGCGCAGGAAGTCGAAACCCGGGTGCTTGAAATTGCGCCGGCCATGCACGGTTGGCGCATCGACAAAGCGCTGGTGCAATGGATCCCCGAGTTTTCACGCTCGTACCTGCAGCAACTGATGGCCGACGGTGCGGTGCAGCTGCGTGACGCGGTGGCCAAGAAGCCCGCTGCCCGGGTCTCGGTGGGCGACAAGCTACAAGTGGAGCTGCGCCCGACCCAGCAAGCCCAGGCCTTTCGGCCCGAGCCCATGGCGCTGGCCATCGTGTATGAGGACGCCCACCTGCTGGTGCTCCACAAACCCGCTGGTTTGGTGGTGCACCCGGCGGCCGGCAACTGGAGCGGTACGCTGCTCAATGGCCTGTTGGCCCACCATGCCAACGCCGCCAGCCTGCCCAGGGCCGGCATTGTGCACCGCCTCGACAAGGACACCTCTGGCCTGATGCTGGTGGGCAAAAGCCGCCAGGCGGTCGATGCCCTGGTGCGCGCCATTGCCGCGCGCGAGGTGCGGCGCGAATACCTGGCGCTGGCCCATGGGGGCTGGAAGGGCGCGGCCGAACAAGGTGTGGATCAGCCCATAGGTCGCGATGCGCGCAACCGCCTGCGCATGGCGGTGATGCGTCCGGAAACCAACAGCGGAAAACCCGCGCAGACCACGGTGCGGCTGCTGGAGGGCAATCCGAAGGCGAGCTGGGTGGCCTGCCAGCTGCACACCGGTCGTACCCACCAGATCCGGGTGCACCTGGCTTGGCTCGGGCACCCGCTGGTGGGCGATACGCTGTACGGTGGGCGCCCCTTGTGGGGCATGCAGCGGCAAGCCTTGCACGCCACCCGCTTGCGTTTGTCGCACCCCGTCAGTGGGGAGGCGCTGGAATTTCGCAGCGCGCCGCCCGCCGATATGCTGGCGGCCTTGGAGCAGGCAGGGCTCCAGTACAATGAGGACCCATTGGGCTGAAGCCACTGCAACGTGGTGCGTGCACCCGAAACCCCCCGGATGCTTGCCGCGGTCGCCGTGTGTCTGGTCGGACGCGGGCCCAGGAGGTCCGCTTCCTTTGACGTCTGCCGACCGACCGGTCGCCAACCGCCTTCTCACCCTGTCGTGCGGCCTTTGTCGCACCCCGCCAACCGATAGAGCCCCGCCATGAACACCACGGATGCCAAGCGTGTCCTTGAGACGGCCTTGATTTGTGCGCCCCAGCCGCTGACCGTTCGCGAGCTGGGCACGCTTTTCGATGCCGAACTCGCGCCCGACACACTCAAAACCCTGCTGGCCGACCTCCAGCTCGATTGGGCCGGTCGCGGTGTGGAGTTGGTGAACGTGGCCACTGGCTGGCGGTTTCAGAGCCGGCCCGAGCTGCGCCCTTATCTCGATCGCCTGCACCCGGAGAAGCCGCCCAAATACAGTCGGGCGACGCTGGAAACCTTGGCCATCATCGCCTACCGCCAGCCGGTGACACGCGGTGACATGGAAGATATTCGGGGCGTCACCATCAATTCGCTCATCATCAAACAGCTGGAAGACCGTGGCTGGGTTGAAGTGATTGGTCACCGAGAAACCGTGGGACGCCCGGCCTTGTTTGCCACCACGCGCCAGTTTCTGGACGATCTGGGTTTGTCCTCGCTCGATCAGTTGCCGCCCCTGGAGGGGCGTGACGTACAAGAGTCGGCGCTGGACCGCTTGGATTTTGAAAGCCTGTCTGCCTCTGTGCAGACCCCGCTTGCACAGGACGAACCGCAGCCGCCGGCCGAAACCTCGTCGGACGCGAATGGCGCGGCAGAAGAGGGCGAACGCCCAGAACCCGGTAGCGCATCCGATCCCCACCACGGCGAGCCGATGGACACCTCCTCACAGGAAACACATGAATCCGGAACAACCCCCCCACAAAGCACCTGAGCGGCCCGACACGGGCGCCGCGCCCGACACAGAGAAGGTCGCGCCGCAGCAAGCCGACGGCGCTTCGGCGGCTCCCGTGGGGTCCGCCGATCCCAAGCCCGTACCGGTGCCTGGGCAGGACGCGCAGGTCCTGAGCTTTGACGACGTGGTCAGTGGCGCGTTCGACGCCGAGCAAGAGCAGGACCTGCCGTTGCCCACCAAACGGGTGCTCAGCCCGCAGGCCGATTCGCCCAAGCTGCACAAGCTGCTGGCACAGGCGGGCATGGGCTCGCGCCTGGAAATGGAACAGCTCATCCTGGAAGGGCGGATCTCGGTCAATGGCGAGCCCGCCCATATCGGTCAGCGCATCCAGATCAGCGACACGATCAAGGTGAACGGCAAACCGGTGCGCGTGCGTATGACGCCGCCGCCACCGCGTGTGTTGGCCTACCACAAGCCTGCGGGCGAGGTCGTCACGCACGACGATCCGCAGAACCGGCCCACGGTGTTTCGCCGCCTGCCGCGCTTGCAACAAGGCAAATGGCAGTCGGTGGGGCGGCTGGACCTGAACACCGAAGGCCTGTTGCTGCTGACCAATTCGGGTGAGCTGGCCAACCGGCTGATGCACCCCCGGTTTGGCCTGCAGCGCGAATACGCGGTGCGGGTGCTGGGTGCTCTGAACAAGGAAGAAAAGCAGCGTTTGCTCGACGGCGTGCGGCTGGACGACGGCATGGCGCAATTCAGCTCCATCGAAGACGGTGGGGGTGAGGGCGCCAACTGCTGGTACCGCGTGACCATCGGCGAGGGGCGCAACCGCGAAGTGCGGCGCATGCTGGAATCGGTGGGTCACGCGGTGAGCCGTCTGATCCGCATCCGCTACGGTGCCATGATGCTGCCGCGGGGACTCAAGCGCGGCGCCTGGATGGACCTTGACGCGCGCGACATCGAACAGCTCACGGCCGCTGCCGGCGGGGCCCCGGCCGCCGATGGTGCCGAACGTGCGGCACGCCCTGGCGCGCCTCGCGGGCGTCAGCCCGCCGGTCGTGGCAAGGCAGGCCCGCCCCAGGGCAAGCGCGAGAGCCGTTATTTCGGCTCCG
>NZ_JBFJMY010000055.1:0-15264 GCF_041633695.1 Hydrogenophaga sp. | reverse complement strand
TCGACTTTCTCGAACAGACGCGGCAGCAGAATGTCGCTGGGTTTGTTGATCACCAGCCCCAGGGCGCCACGCTCGCTGTGCTCGCACATGAAGACCACACTGCGCGAAAACAATTCGTCGCTGAGGTTGGGCATCGCAATCAGAAAATGATTGGTCAGGTTGATGGGGGCAAAATCAGCGGACATGCACGGATTTTAAGCCGCCCGCTCCCCCCATCCATCCAGTCAAGCGCGATGAACAAATACGATCAAGGCCTGATGTGGTTCAGGCGCGATCTGCGGGTCGAAGACAACCATGCGCTCTCCAGCGCGCTACAGGCCTGCCGGCGCCTGTGGTGCGTGTTCGTGTTCGACACCGACATCCTCGATCCGCTGCCGCGCGCGGACCGGCGGCTGGCGTTCATCCGCGCCGCCTTGGTGGAGCTGGATGAACGGCTGCGCGCGCTGGGACAAGAACACAGGACCGACCATGTCGGCCTGATCGTGCGCCACGCGCGCGCCATGGACGAAATCCCCACGCTGGCCCAGCGTCTGTCGGTACAGGCTGTGTTCGCCAACCACGACGACGAGCCCGCCGCGCGCGCGCGCGACGCCCATGTGCTGGGTGCGCTGGCCCACGCCGGCATCATGTTCCACGGCTTCAAGGACCATGTGATCCTGGAACGGCGCGAGCTGCTGACCCAGGCCGGCCACCCCTATGGCGTGTTCACGCCCTACAAGAACGCCTGGCTCAAAACCGTGGAGGCGCAGCACCTCGCACCCCATCCGACCGCCGGCCACGCGGGTGCGCTGGCGCCCGTGCCCACCGAATGGAGAGGCCCTATTCCCCGCCTGTCCGACATCGACTTTGAAGACAACGCCAGCGCTTCGCTGAAGACCGCCACCGGCGCCAGCGGTGCGCGGCAGCTGTTTGAAGACTTCGTGCAACGCATCGACCAATACGAGCAGACGCGGAATTTCCCCGCCGTGAAAGGCCCGAGTTACCTCAGTGTGCACCTGCGGTTCGGCACCATCTCCATCCGCCAGGTGGCCGCCGTGGCCTGGCAAATGCATTTGCAGGGCATGCAGGGGGCAAGCACCTGGTTGTCCGAGCTGATCTGGCGCGATTTTTACCACCAGATCATGGCCAACTTTCCACATGCCATGGAAGGCGCCTTCAAACCCGAATACGACCGCATCAAGTTTGAACACGGCAAGCACGCCCAGGCGCTGTTCGCGGCCTGGTGCACGGGCCGCACCGGTTACCCGCTGGTGGACGCTGCCATGGCGCAAATCAACCAGTCGGGCTACATGCACAACCGCCTGCGCATGGTGGTGGCCAGTTTTCTGGTGAAAGACCTGGGGCTGGACTGGCGCTGGGGTGAGCGCTATTTCGCCGAGCAGTTGCTCGACTACGACCTGGCCGCCAACAACGGCGGTTGGCAATGGGCCAGCTCCAGCGGTTGCGACGCCCAACCCTACTTCCGCATCTTCAATCCGGTGAGCCAGAGCGAGAAGTTCGATCCGCAAGGGAAATTCATCCGACGCTACCTGCCCCAGCTCGCCGCCCTGCCCAACCCGGTCATCCACGCACCCTGGCGGGCCAACGAGGTGGAGCTGGCGGCCGCCGATTTGGTGCTGGGCCAGGACTACCCCATGCCTGTGGTGGACCATGCCTTGGCGCGGGAGCGCACGCTGCTGCGGTATGCGGTGGTGAAAAAGCCGGGCAAGCTCCCGACCTGAAGCAGCGGCCACCACTGCACCCCGGGAACGGGGCGCAGGGCGGTGTTCTCTTTAAGCTTCGGCGACGGCCTGCGCGTAGCGCGCCACCAGCGCCAGCAGTTCGTCTTCCGAGTAGGGTTTGCCCAGGTAGTGGTCCACACCCAGCTCGCGCGCATGCACCCGGTGCTTCTCGGCAATGCGCGAGGTGATCATGATGACCGGCAAGCCCGCCAGATTGGCGTCGCTGCGGATGTTGCGCACCAGGTCGAAACCGTCCATGCGCGGCATCTCGATGTCGGTCAGCACCACCGTGGGCCGCTCCACCTGCAAGCGTTCCAGCGCTTGCAAGCCATCGCTGGCCAGCGTCACGCGGTAGCCTTCGCGTTTGAGCAGGCGCTGGGTCACCCGGCGCACCGTGATCGAATCGTCCACCACCAGGATCAGCGGCACCATGCTGGCGCTCATGTCCGGCACCGCTTGCGCGTCGCTGGACACCGCCGGCATCATTTGTGCGTTCTGCGCCACCCAGTCGCGCACCTGGCTGCCGTACACCGAAGCCAGCGCCACCGGGTTGTAAATCAACGCCACGGCGCCCGAGGCCAGCACCGACATGCCGGCCAGACCGGGCAGCCGCGACAGCTGCGGCCCCAGGTTCTTGACCACCACCTCTTGGTTGCCCAAAACCTCGTCCACGTGCATGGCCACGCGCTGGGCCGCGCTTCGGAAGATCACCACCGGCAGCGTGCGGCCCTGCGGCTCGTTCGAGTGGGCCGACGACTGCAGCAGCGCACCGGTCCAGTAGAAGGGCACGTCCTCGTCGCCCACGCGCAGGCTGTTGTTGGCGTAGGCCTGGTTCAACTCGTCGCTGGGCACCCGGCGCACCAGTTCCACCACGTTGGACGGCACACCAAAGGTCAGAGCACCGGCCCGCAACATCACCACCTGCGTGACGGCGGTGGTCAGCGGCAACACCAGCTTGAAGCTCGTGCCCTGGCCCTCGCGGGTCGCGGTTTCGATGCGACCACCGAGCGCGATCACGTCGGCACGCACCACATCCATGCCAATGCCACGGCCGGCCAATTCGGACACCTCGCTGGCGGTACTGAGACCGGGCGCAAACACCAGTTGCGCGGCCTGTGCGTCGTCGAGCTCGGCGCCCGATTGCACAAAGCCCTGGGCTTGCGCCTTTTCGCGCAGGCTGGCGAGATTGAGACCCGCGCCGTCGTCCAGGAACACCACCGACACGTCGTTGCGCTCCTGAGCCAGGCGGATTTCGATCTGGCCTTCGGCAGACTTGCCCGCCGCCAAGCGCGCTTCGGGCATCTCGATGCCGTGCACCACGGAGTTGCGCAACAGGTGCTCAAACGAAGCACCCATGCGGTCCAGCACACCTCGGTCCATTTCAATCTGACCGCCCGAGATGTCGAGCCGCACCTGCTTGCCGGTTTCTTTGGAAGCCTGACGCACCACCCGGTACAGGCGCTCGGAAATACCTTCGAATTCCACCATGCGCGTGCGCAGCAGATCGCGCTGCAAATCCCGCGTCTGGCGCCCCTGGGCCACCAGACCGTCTTCCGTGGCCTCCACGGCGCGCTGCAAATTGCGCTGCACGGTGGCGACGTCGTTCACCGACTCGGCCATCATGCGGGTCAGTTCCTGCACGCGCGTGAAACGGTCGAATTCCAGCGGGTCGAACGATTGATCGGCATCGCGTGCCTGGGCCAAACGCGACTGCATTTGTGTTTCGGCCTGCAGTTCGATGTCGCGCAGCTGCTGGCGCAAGCGGTCCAGGTTACCGGTCAGGTCTTTGAGCGAACCACGCAGCGTGACCAGCTCGGACTCCATGCGCGAACGCGTGGTGATGACCTCACCCGTCTGGTTCACCAGGCGGTCGAGCAGCTCGGGACGCACACGCACGGCAGCACCGGCGCGGGCCTGCGACCGAACCGGGACCCGGGGCATGGTGAGGCCGGACAGATCGGTGCCGCCGGTGGCTGGCGCTGCGGGCAGCGCCGTGGATTCGGCAGGCTGCGGCGCGTCGTCGAAACGGGATTCGGGCGCCGCATCCACCGGCGCCTGCTCGGGCGCGCGCTGCACCACGCCTTGCAAGGGCAAGTCGGTGTGCCGCAACAGATCGAAGCGCGCCATGATGGCGTCGAAAGCCGTCGACAAAGGCTCCAGCGCTTCGCTGCGCTGCACGTCGGAACCCAGGCGCTCGGCCACGGTTTCCATGCGGTGCGCCATTTCACCCAAACGCAGCGCACCCGCCAGACGGGCGCTGCCCTTGAGCGTGTGCAAACTGCGCAAGACCTCGGCACGCGCACTGGCGTTGTCGGGGCGGGCCACCCATTGGCGCAAGGCGCCGCCCAGCAAAGGCAGCAACTCGTGGGCTTCTTCGGAAAATATCGGGAACAGGTCGATATCGATGGTGTCGAGCACATCGATGTCGTCGTCGATGTCCTGCACCGGGCCGGAACGCACCGGCTCGCTCGACGACAGCGGCGAGAACTCCGTCACCTCGTGGGCAAAGGCCGTGGATTCGAAATCGCGGCCTTTGTCTGCGATGGATGGCGCTTGCGGCGCAGCGGCCGAGGCATCTGCCCACTGCCCCGAGATGTCGATATCGGGCGCTGCGGCGGCACTGGCGCCCGGCGGTGTATCGGCCACCACAGCGGTCGACGACTCGGACGCACCCGCGATCCATTCGTGCACCACCTGGTACAAAGCAGCCAGCAACTCGGGGTTGGCCTCTTTCAGGAAACCGGCGGCAAACTGGTGCAGCAGGCGGCGTATCTCTTCAGCAGCATCCACGAACAGCTGCGCTTGCTCCGCGCTGGCGGCCCTTCCTTCTTGCTGGTGCGCGCCCACAGTTTCGATGGCATGCTCCAGCGCACGCGCGATCTGGGACAAGGACTGAAACCCCACCGTGGCAGAACTGCCCGCCAGCGAATGCGCCAGCGCACCGGCCTGCTCCGGAATGGTCTCGTGCCGTTCCAGATTCCACTCGGCCAACGCGGTGCCCAGCCGTCTGGACCATTCGTCGGCTTCGTTCAGGTAGACGTTGTAGAGCTTGAGGCCGATGCGCAAAGATCCGATCAGCTTGGTCTGCTCGTCTGGCACATCCGACCCGCTGCCCGTGAAATCCATGCTCCCATCGGCAGGCGGCAAGGCCTCGGACAACACGGGCTCCAGGCCCTGCGCATCGACTTCGTCGAAGCTGGCTAGCGCGTCCGTGGCGTCACCCGTATCGATGATTTCGACATCAAGGCCGTCGCCCGGCTCAACGAGGTCAACGGTGTCAGCGGCCTCGATCTCGACTTCCGGTACCAGGGATTCCGCCTCGGGCGGCTCCGAGCTGGGTTCCTCTACATGCAGCGCATCGGCTTCGGCTACAGGAACCGGCTCAACCGGCAGCTCCACCGGCGAGAACTCGGCGGACTGCTCCAGAGCTTGGTCAGAAGCGTGCTTGGCCGACACCTGCGCCAACGCATCCAGATCAAAATCCGCCAGCATGGGCGGCGCCTCGGGCACGTGGCCCGGCACATCGGTGAACAAGCTGTCGGGACTCAGATGGTCTGAGTCGACAAAATCGGCCTGTGGCAACTCGGCATCCAGCTCCAGCGGCAGATCAAAATCCGGCTCTTCGGTGGCGGGCGATTCGGCCTGATCCAGAGAGGCAGACTCGGACACCGGTTCGGGCGCCTGAGGCGGGTCCACGACCGCGTCGGCGGCCATCGCTTGCGGCTCCGCCATCTCAGCGCCTTCCGCTTCGGGCGGCGCCACGGTCGTGCCGTTCAGAGGCAGGTAGCGGGCCTCGTCGCGCCAAGCCTGGGCGCTGAGCTGGAACGGTCGCGCGGACCAGGTGTCGTCGGCACGGTCGGTGATGTCTTGTACCCAATGACCAAACGCCTGCAAAGCTTCACCGGAGAGCTTCAGCAAATCGGGGCTGGCGGCACGCTGCTCACCCAGCAGCGTATTGAACAATTGCTCCATGGACCAGGCCGCTTCGCCAAAGGCCTGCAGACCCACCATGCGGGAACTGCCCTTGAGCGTGTGGAAGGCGCGGCGCAACGTGGTCAACTCTTCCAGTTGGTCTGGAGACGCCTGCAGCGCGGTCACGGCCTTGTGCCCGTTGGCCACCACTTCCCGCGCTTCCTCCAAGAAAATGTCCAGCAGATCGTCTTCTTCGTTGTCGGCACCCGAGTCATCGGCGGGCGTGACCGATTCGCGGAATGGCGCACTTTGCGACAACCCGACCAAGGCTTGCGCGCCGGCCGCGGCATCGTTGCCCGCCACCGCTTCGGCGGCCCGGCTGGCCGCCTGCGCCACCTTGGTCTGATCGGCCAAGCCCGCCTGGGTGGCCAGCTGATCCAGTTGTTCGCTCAACTCGCTCAGGTTGATGCCGTCGTCTGCTCCATCCACCACCCGCTGGACCTGCTCACGGATGGCCTGTACGCCCTCGTCCGCGACCACACCTCTGGCGGCCGCAGGTGTGCGCCCCATCAGGGGCAGCAGCAAGCCTTGTTCTTCGTCGAAAACAAACAGCTTCTTGGCCAAGGCCGGCTGGTAGTTGAGCATGTCCACCAGAAAGCTCAGCGCGCTCAGGTTGTTGCCCAGTTGCTGGAAGGTACCGGCTTCGCGCGCCCTGGCTTCATCGACCTCGGTGTCCAGTATCTGCTCCACCGTGCTGCGCATGCGCGCAACGGTCTGCACCGCCTGCTCCAGACCCAAGACCGAGAGCACGCCCCGCATCTGCGCCAGGTGCGAGATCGCGACATGCAGGCCACCCTTTTCGTGCGGCGTCCTGAAAAACTGATCCAGCGATTTTTCGGCTTCGTTCAGCGAGACCTTGAGTTCGCCCACCACGCTGCCCATGGTCTGGCGATCGCTGACGGAGCGGTACAACAGCTCCATCCACGGTTCCAGCGGCTGTGCAGGAGAACCACCCAGCACGCGCTCCAGGCGCCCGGCCAACGCCTGGGTGCGCTCCGTCAGTTCCGGGGTATTGGGGTCAAAGTCGGAAAAAACGGCCTCTAGATACAAGGTCGTGGTGGCCACTTCCATCGCCAATTCGGGCTTGACGCCTTCGGGCTCCCGAGCGGCCAGATCAACCGCCTTGACCAGCGCCTGGGCCAGCACGCTGCTGGCTGGGTGCAATTTCAACAGGGAGTCGCAGACCAGACCGAACTGATCGATCACGGGTCTGGCCCGGCTCGCGTCTCCACCGGAATACAGCGACCAGGCCTCTTTGGCCGAATGGATGCGCTTGCGCGCCTGCGCCAAGATCGCTGGGTCGTACAGACCCAATGTCGCCTTCTGGTAATCGACCGCCTTGCTAGCCCCCAGACCAAAAGCTTCGCGCACAGCCTTCAGGTGCACAGCCGCTGTGGGCAGCTCGCCCTGGACTTGCGTGCAAAAGAACAGCAGGTCGTGCAACAGGGTTTCAGAAACCTGGCTCTGACCTTTCACCATGCTGGCGAACTGCATCAGAATGCGCGAGCCCGCCCGCTTGGTGTACACGTCAGGGCTCAACAGCTTGTGCCCCAGCGCTTCAAAAAATGCGGCAGCGACACGCCAGAACGTGGTTTGCCGGGGTTCGCTCGCACCTGCAGACAAGCCCGCACACATGCGCGCCAGCTGGAGCGCCGACGCCAGACTGTTGGTCTTGACCACCAGCAGCACCAAACGATCAAACAGGGAGCGCAGGCTGGCGTCTGCCTTCAAGGCCTTGGTATCGACCGGCGCTGCCACGTCAACGCCGCGCTGCTCGTAGGGCCACAGATCCGAAGGATGCACACGCTCGGCCGCCGCCAGTTCCTGCACGTCGCGGTACTGGGCAAACAAGGCCACGGGCTGCATGGGCTTGTTGTTGAGAATGGCTTCGAGGTATTCCACCAGCGCAAAACTGGCCTGCTCCACCTTGGTGGCGGCCCGCTCATCACAATCTTGCGGGCGCTGCACAAAGCGCTGCACCGCCGCCTCCGTGGCTCTGAGCACCTGGGCCGGCGCCTCCAAACCCACCATCTCCAGCGCGCCCACCGCCTGGTGCAACTGCTGCCGTGCCACCCTCAAGGAACTCGGGTCGGCTGCCTCCAAGTCGTCGTGGCGCGATTGCTCGGTTTCACGGATGAAACGCTTGATGGCCTTGTTGGCCGCATCCAGCGATTTGCGCAATTCCTCGAACACCCAGGCCAGCGGTCCGAGGTCGGCAAGCGGGACATCCGTCAACGGGCTTTCGGCATTGGTCTCGAGCATGGTGTGTGTCTGGTTGATCCGCTGAACGGCCGGTCAGGCGATCTTGAAACGTGCCACCGACTGGCGCAATTCCTCGGCCATGACGGAGAGCTCTCGCACCTGCTGGGCCGTGGATCGTGTGCCCTCACCGGTTTGCTCGGTCACCGCAAAAATGTGCTGGATATTGCCCGCCACCTCGTTGGCCGAATCGGCTTCGCGGGAGGCGGCATTGGAAATCTGTTCGATCAGCTCGGCCAGTCGGCGCGACACCCGATCGATCTCGGTCAGTGCGGTACCGGCGTTGTCCGACAGTTTGGCTCCTTCAACCACACCCTGCGTGGATCGCTCCATAGCGGCCACCGCGTCCTGGGTATCGGTCTGAATGGTCTTCACCAATGCCGCGATCTGCCGCGTGGCATCGCCCGAACGTTCGGCCAGCCGCTGCACTTCTTCTGCCACCACCGAGAACCCGCGCCCGGCTTCACCGGCGGACGCGGCCTGAATGGCGGCGTTCAAGGCCAGCACGTTGGTCTGTTCCGTAATGTCGGAGATCAGCTCCGTGATTTCACCAATCTCCTGCGACGATTCGCCCAGACGTTTGATCCGCTTGGACGTGTCCTGGATCTGGTCGCGGATGGCGTTCATACCGCCAATGGCGTCCTGCACCGCCTGGAAACCCGACTCGGCCGCTTGCAGCGATTGCCGCGCCACCGTGGCCGACTCCTGCGCTTGACCGGACACCTGGTTGATGCGCTGTGCCATCTCCAGCACCGACTCACCGGTGTCGCGAATTTCACGCAGCTGCTCGGTGGACGCCGCCAGCAGTTCGGTGGAAGTGCTCTCCACCGCCGACGTGGTCTGGGCCACACGCGTGGCCGTGGCCTGCACGTTGCCCACCAGCGAGCGCAACTCCTCCACCGTGTAGTTCAAGGAGTCGGCGATGGCGCCGGTGATGTCCTCGGTCACCGTGGCTTCCTGCGTCAAATCACCTTCGGCCACCGTCTGCAATTCGTTCATCAACCGCAAAATGGCGGCCTGGTTCGCGTCGTTCACCCGCTTGGCACTCTGCTCCAGCGATTCTGCTTCCAGCCTTTGGCGCTCGGCCACCGATTGGCGCTGCCGGCTGTCCTGCAGCTGCACGTAGGCCAAGCCCACCGCGCACAGCAAGGCAAACAAAGCCGCGAGTGTCAGCGCGGCGAGCTGTCCGCCACCCAGCCCCGAACGCGAGGACAGGTCGGCCTGCAACTTCTGCAACCCCAGGCGCAAGGGTTCGCTTTCTTCGATGATCTTGACCTGCGCTTCGCGCGCAGAAACCAAGCCCTGCAGGTTGCCCAGAATCGCACCCGCCTCGGTGCGGGTTTCGGCATAGAGCGCCAACAGCGCTTCCAGCCGCTCGCGCACCTGTGGGTCGCGCGCCGCGTTCAGCCGCAGTTCCTCACTGCCGCCCAGCAGGCCATCTGAAATTTCACGGAAGGTGTTCAAGTCCTTGCCCAACAGGAACACCGCCTCGGGGCTCACACCCTCCATGGTCAAGAATTCGTTGGCCGATTTACCAATCCGCTGCGTCAGCATCACCAACTGACCAGCCGCCGAGATTTCGGCTGCCGGCGCGTTCTGCTGCAACTTCAGCGACGAAATGGTCTCTGCGATTTCCAGCAAATCGGAAGACTGGCGGTTGATGATGCGCAGCGCGTTGCCGACTTGCGTCAAGATGGCCTGCTGCTCCAGCACCACACCGGCGTTGCGCGCGGCGTTGTCGACCTGGGGCATCAGCTCGTTCAATTGCGGCATGAAACCCTGCTCGACCGGATCCATGGACAGCTCGGCACTGCCTTGCTGAAGCCCGTGCACGGTTTTGAACATCACATCCGAACTGTCACGCACCTCAGGGAAGGCTGCGGCGCTACCGATCAGCGCTTGCGACACACTTTTAGCAAGGCGTTGCGACTGCATCAGGGCCCGACCGCTGGCAGCCACCTGTTGGCCCACCTTCTCGGTCTGGTTCAGCGCATAAAAGGTCACGCCACCCAACACGGCCAGTCCCACGGCCAAGAAGATGGCCAATGTGCGCTGGTGCTGTTCCGCGGGTTTGGTGCCCAGCAAAGGCAACGACACCTGCCCCTGACCTTGTGCACCGGACGCTTCCCCCCGATCCGCCAGCCGGCTTTCAGCAAAATCGCCGGAGACCTCCGACGGCTCGGGCGCAAGGCTGGCAGCTGCGATTTCGGCCATCTGCTGATCGGAGACACCGCTCAAATCCGGCTCGTCACTCGCATTTTTCTTGAACAGTCCCTGGAATTGATCGAGCATGGCCATGGAAAAACCTTCCAACAAAAAAAGGAAATGCAAAGCGCGGCCGCTACGGCCTCTGCGCCTCAACTACTAGGCCGCAATGGCCAAAAATTCGGATTCGTCCGCCAGCAACTGCAAGTCCAGCTCCTGCCAAGCCTGTCGCTGATGATCGAGCAAACACTGTGCGAAATAGGGAGGGGCGTCCGGCGCCTTGCCGATCATTTCGACGAACATGGACGGGTTGCGCAAACCCAGCAGCCGGTCCACCCAAAGAACCGCGTTGACGCCCAAGGCGGTGTGCAGGCTCAACAGCCGGGACTCCGATGTGACACGTTCGGCGTCGCGCAAGGCCAGCGCTCCGTTGTCGACACCGCCGACCAGCCGCGCCAGATCGATCACGCCATGCAAACCACCCCGCAGGCTGGCGACCCCCAGATACCAGGGCTTGGTATAGGGCACGCTTTGCACAACGGCCCACGGGAAAATTTCACCCGATTGAACGAGGGGTATCAGATAGCGCTGCCCTCCCGCTTCCACCGCCAGCCACGACGCGGTCGCCGCCTCAGACTTGGCCGCGGACAATCGAAGCGCCAGACGTTCCTGCAGTTCTTTAAGTGACTGTCGATTGGCCATGCTCGGTGTGTGAGGGGTGTGATCCCTGGATTCAGCCCAGCGCCCGGATCTTGGACAACAGCTCCGCGCCGTCCACCGGCTTGGTGATGTAGTCGCGAGCACCTTGCCGCATGCCCCACACCCGATCGGTCTCTTGATTTTTACTGGTGCACATGATGATGGGGATGTCGGAATATTGGGGATCCCGCGCAATCGCCCGGGTCAACTGAAATCCATTCTGACCCGGCATCACAACATCCATGAGAATCAATTCCGGCTTTTCCTCTCCCAGCCGACGAAAGGCCTCTTCGGCATTCTCAGCGGTGCGAACTTTGTAGCCGTTTTTACTCAGCAAGTCCGAGAGGAAAAGAAGCTCGGTCTTGGAATCGTCGACCACAAGAATGTTCTGAATACTCATCGTGCTGCTCCTGAGGGGGTTGCGCCAAACTGCTGCACCGCTTGCAACAACTGGTCTTTGGTAAATGGTTTGGTCAGGTACTCTTGCGAGCCCACCATGCGTCCACGGGCCTTGTCAAAAACCCCGTCTTTGGAGGACAGCATCACCACCGGAATGTTGGCGAAGCGGGCATTGCGTTTGATGATGGCGCAGGTTTGATAACCGTCCAGACGCGGCATGAGGATGTCGCAGAAAACCAGATCGGGCTGGTAGTCGTTGATCTTGGCCAGGGCATCAAAACCATCATCGGCCAGCAGGACTTCATGGCCGCCCTGCTTGAGGAAAATCTCCGCGCTGCGGCGAATGGTATTGCTGTCGTCCACCACCAGGACTTTGAATGCAGTCGTTGTGCTCACGTTCCGGTTGCTCCCAATATCTGATGAAAGAAATGGCGCTCATCCAGCCATGTGTCATGGCACCCACGTCTCCAAAACAGTCGCCCTGACCCGGGTCCACCTACCTCAGATCTGCACCATTTCGAAATCTTCCTTGCGTGCCCCGCATTCTGGGCAGGTCCAATTCATGGGAACCTGATCCCACGGGGTTCCAACTGCAATACCGTGTTCCGGCGAGCCTGCGGCTTCATCGTATATCCAGCCACAAATCAGGCACATCCAAGTCTTGGTATCGGTCATGTTTACAAATAGGCGGTGTCATAGAATGCGCCATTGTATCGAGCGATGAACAGCGATCGGGATCCGCTGGCTGCTGGTTTGCCCTAGGGATGGCAATGGTAGCCTGCACGATGCGATTCACACACCAGCCCATGTCCGACCATCTCGACACACCCGACCCCGCCGAAGAAAATGCGCCCGGTGAACTCGCTTTGCCCTGCGTCATGGTGTTCAACGCCAACGACCCCAGTGGCGCCGGAGGCCTTGCCGCCGACATCGCCGCCATGTCCAGCGCTTCGGCCCACGTACTGCCGGTTGTCACCGGCGCCTATGTGCGCGACACCTCCGAGGTGCACGACCACATAACGTTTGACGAAGAAGCGGTGTCCGAGCAGGCCCGATGCGCGCTGGAAGACATGCCGGTACAGGCCTTCAAGGTCGGCTTCGTGGGCAGCCCCGAAAACCTGAGCGCCATCGCGGAAATCACCACCGACTACGCCGAGGTGCCGGTGATCGCCTACATGCCGGATTTGTCCTGGTGGGACGAGATGTCCATCGAAACCTATCTGGATGCCTGCGCCGAATTGCTGCTGCCCCAGACCACGGTGCTGGTGGGCAACCACAGCACCCTGTGCCGCTGGTTGCTGCCCGACTGGGAAGGCGACCGCCCGCCGCATGCGCGCGATGTCGCGCGCGCCGCAGCGGTGCACGGCGTGCCTTACACCCTGGTGACCGGCTTCAATGCCGCCGATCAGTACCTGGAAAGCCACCTGGCTTCGCCGGAAACCGTGTTGGCGACTGCGCGCTACGAACGTTTTGAAGCCACCTTCTCGGGTGCAGGCGACACGCTGTCGGCAGCGCTGTGCGCCCTGATCGCGGGTGGGGCCGATCTGCAAACCGCGTGTGCCGAGGCCCTCACCTACCTGGACCAGTGCCTGGATGCGGGTTTTCAGCCCGGCATGGGCCACGCCATTCCCGACCGCCTGTTCTGGGCCCACGACGACGAACCCGACGAATCTGCCGCAGCGGTGGAACCGCCCTCGGACAGCACGCTGGACCTGAGCGACTTCCCGCTCGACACCACCAAGCATTGACACCACGCCCGCCGTTTGCCGGCCGCGCAAGCACGACGCGCCCGGCAAACCGGGTCTGCCGCCGCTGCGGCGACCCCGAACCCGTTCACCCCATTTTCCAAGTCCTGCCATGACCGACCGCAACCAAGACCTGTTTGACCGCGCCAAGCGCCTGATTCCCGGCGGCGTGAATTCGCCCGTGCGTGCCTTCAAGGCCGTGGGTGGAACACCCCGCTTCGTGCAGCGCGCACAAGGCGCCTACTTCTGGGACGCCAACGACCAGAAGTACATCGACTACATCGGCTCCTGGGGTCCGATGATCCTGGGCCATGGCCACCCCGCCGTGCTGGATGCGGTGCAGAAAGCCGCCCTAGACGGCTTTTCTTTCGGTGCACCGACCGAGCGCGAAGTGGAGCTGGCGGAAGCCATCGTCCAGCTGGTACCCAGCATCGACATGGTGCGCCTGGTCAGCTCGGGCACCGAAGCCGGCATGAGCGCCATCCGCCTGGCCCGTGGCGCCACCGGCCGCAAGAAAATCCTGAAATTCGAAGGCTGCTACCACGGCCACGCGGACGCCCTGCTGGTGAAAGCCGGCTCTGGCCTGGCCACCTTCGGCAACCCCACCAGTGCCGGTGTGCCGCCCGAGGTGGTGCAGCACACCATCGTGCTGGAGTACAACAACGTGGCGCAGCTCGAAGCCGCGTTCACCGAGCACGGCCCCGACGTGGCCTGCCTGATCATCGAGCCCATCGCCGGCAACATGAATTTCGTGCGCGCCAGTGTGCCGTTCATGAAGCGCTGCCGCGAACTGTGCACGCAGCACGGTGCGTTGTTGGCGTTCGACGAGGTGATGACCGGTTTCCGTGTTGCGCTGGGCGGCGCACAAAGTGTTTATGCCCAACTGATTCCGGGCTTCGAGCCCGACATGACGGTGATGGGCAAGGTCATTGGCGGTGGCATGCCGCTGGCCGCTTTTGGTGCCAAGCGCGCGGTGATGGAACAGCTCGCGCCGCTGGGCGGCGTCTACCAGGCGGGCACGCTGAGCGGCAACCCGATCGCCACCGCCTGCGGTCTGGCCACGCTGAAAGAGATCCAGAAGCCCGGCTTTTTTGAACAGCTGTCCGCCACCACGCGCTCGCTGGTCAACGGGCTCAAAAGCGCGGCAGCGGCCGAGGGCGTGCCTTTCAGCGGCGACAGCCAAGGCGGTATGTTCGGCGTGTTTCTGTTCGACGAACTGCCGCAGAACTACGCCAAGGTCATGACCACCGACAACGCCCGTTTCAACAAGCTGTTCCACGGATTGTTGGACCGTGGCGTGTACATCGCGCCGGCCTTGTACGAAGCCGGCTTTGTAAGCGCGGCGCACACGGCACAGGACATCGCCGACACCGTCTCGGCCGCCAAAGAAGTCTTCAAGACCCTGTAAGGACAAAAGGCACTCCGCTCAAAGCGAAGTGCCTTCATTCAAGGTCACCGCGGAACCGGCTCTGCCGGGCCGCCAGTGGCGCCCCCTTGGGGGGGGTGACGCGCGGCAGTCGCGGCGCGGGGGTCGGCTAAACCTTGCGGCGCGGGGGGAACCATCAGTGCCTGAAATGGCGCACACCAGTCGTCACCATCACCACACCGCGCTCATCCGCCGCATCGATCACTTCCTGATCGCGCATCGAACCACCGGGCTGGATCACGCAGCTCGCACCTTGGTCGATCACCACATCCAGGCCATCGCGGAAGGGGAAGAAGGCATCGCTGGCGACCGCTGTGCCTTGCAGCGTGAGCTTGGCGTGACCGGCCTTGATGCTCGCGATGCGGGCTGAATCCAGGCGGCTCATCTGACCGGCGCCCACGCCCATGGTCATGCCGTCTTTGCAGAACACGATGGCGTTGGACTTCACAAACTTCGCCACTTTCCAGGCGAACAACAAATCTTCCAGTTGCTGCTCCGTGGGCTGCAGCTTGGTGACCACTTTCAAGTCAGCGCGGTTCAACACATGGTTGTCGGCGCTCTGGATCAACATGCCCGAGCCCACGCGCTTGGTGTCGCTGGCGTTGAGCCCTTTGTCCCAAGCCGTTGCGCCACCCGGTGGCAGCGCAATTTCCAGCACGCGCACATTGGCCTTGGCTTTGAAAATGGCCAGCGCTTCCTCGCTGTAGCCCGGTGCCATCAGCACTTCCACAAACTGTTTGCTCACCGCTTCGGCAGCGGCTTTGTCCACCGGGCGGTTGAACGCGATGATGCCGCCGAAGGCGCTGGTGGGGTCGGTCTGGAAGGCCTTGCTGTAGCT
>NZ_JBFJMY010000054.1:0-15728 GCF_041633695.1 Hydrogenophaga sp. | reverse complement strand
TCCGTGGCGACAAAGACGTGCGCTACGAGCGTGTGGCCCAAGCCATGGCCGCCGCGCAGCAGGCCGGCGTGCGCAAGATCGGCTTCATCACGGAACCGGTCGCGGGCGCGCAAGACGCATCGCGCTGACCAGCCACCTCGACAACGACCCGCAGAAACCCCGACATGACCGCCATCCCGCCATCTTCACCGCCAGGCGGCCACGACCAGGTTGTTGTGGCGTGCGCGGCTTCGACCAGCGCAGAGCCGGGTATCGACCACACGGCACCTCAGGTGCTGGCGAGCGCGAGCCTGCTGCGCGGCCAGAAAAGCGTGGTCATTGAACACAACGGCAGCAGCTACCGCTTGCAAAACACCCGCCAGGGCAAGCTGATTCTGACCAAATAGCGCTTGCAGACCGGGAACTGCGCCAAGCACCTATCGTGGGGCGACCCGGAGCTCATGGGCTCCGAGCGTCGTTTTTGCCAGCCAAGGGGTTTTCCCCGTTAGCCAGCCTTTTTTTCACCATCCACGCGCCCTACCCCTGCGCGCCGACGGCTCAAAGCCCGATAGCGGCGATTCCGGCGCGCGCGATCTGCGCGTCTTCGCTCGACTTGACACCGCTCACGCCCACGGCGCCCAGGCATTGACCATCTTTCATCACCGGCACGCCGCCTTCGAGCATGGCCTCCACCGCTGGCGCGCTCAGAAACGAGGCGCGGCCCTGGTTGATCATGTCTTCATAGACCTTGCTCTCGCGGCGACCCAGCGCAGCGGTATGGGCCTTGGCGGGTGCGATGTGGGCCGACAGCGGCGCTGCACCGTCCAGGCGTTGCAGCGACAGCAAATGGCCACCGTCGTCAACGATCGCGATCGTCACCGCCCAGTTGTTTTTCAAGGCCTCGGCTTCCGCTGCGGCGGCCATGAGCTTGACGTCGGCGAATTCGAGTACGGCTTTGTTTTTCATGAACTTTTCCTTGGGTTTGAGGCTCTGACGGCATGTCATGGCCAAATGACTGGAGACAAATGGAAATCGCAGACCTTGGGAGGCCCCCGGCAAGCCCATACGATACCCTGCCCATTGGGGGTGAAGGAGTCACAACTGCCTTTACTCCGGGTGCGTTTGGACCATGGAGCCGTGAAACCACGGGAAACACCTAGAATGAACCACAGCGCTTTGTGTCTTCAGACCAAAGCGGCGTTTCGACAACCTTCTTAATAGGAGATCAGCAATATGAGCGATCACATCCAGACCGGCCGTTTTGGCGCCGCCGCATCCTCCACCGCCGGAGCACGCAACAAGGTGATGCGCAACACCTACTGGCTGCTGGCCCTGTCCATGCTGCCCACGGTGCTGGGCGCCTGGGTCGGCGTGACCACCGGCATCACCGCAGGTTTGACCGGCTTCATGGGCCTGATCGTGTTCCTCGGCGGCGCGTTCGGTTTCATGTTCGCCATCGAGAAGACGAAAAACTCCGCCGCCGGTGTGCCGGTGCTGCTGGCCTTCACCTTCTTCATGGGCCTGATGCTCTCGCGCATGCTGGCCATGGTGCTGGGCTTCAACAACGGTGCCAGCCTGATCATGACCGCGTTTGGCGGCACGGCCGGCGTGTTCCTGGTCATGGCCAATCTGTCCACCATCATCAAACGCGACCTCAGCGGCATGAGCAAGTGGCTGTTCGCCGGTGCATTGGCCATCATGTTTGGCGCCATCATCAACGTGTTCGTAGGCAGCACCGCGGGCATGGCCGTGATCGCCACCCTGGCCATCCTGGTGTTCAGCATGTACCTGCTGTACGACCTGAAGCGCATCGTGGACGGTGGCGAGACCAACTACATCACCGCCACCCTGGGCCTGTACCTGAGCCTGTTCAACATTTTCCAGAGCTTGCTGGCCTTGTTGGGCATCTTCGGCGGCAGCAACGACTGAACGCAACACCCCAACCGATCGGCTGCGCATGCGGCTGGTCACCCCTCAAAAAAGGACCTACGGGTCCTTTTTTGTCGCTGGTGGATAAAAAAATGCAGCCAAGCCTGCGGGCAGGCTTCAAGTTGGCCGCCAAACCGCCGAAACAAGAGTCAACCACCCGGCCCACACCATGCGACACACTGCCCTCACCTTCGGACTTCTCAGCATCATCAGCTTGCTGGCTGGCTGCGAAGCCCTGGGCATCGAGACGGCGACCCAGATCAACGCCAAAAAAGAGGCGGAGGCTGTGGCCATCGGCAGCGCCTGCCGCCACGCGGTGCGCAGCATCGAAGACTGTTTTGTGGGCAACCCGAAGGCGATCAAGGCCGCCATCTTCACCGGCTGGAAAGACATGGACCAATACATGCGCGACAACGCCATTGTCGGCATGCCCAGTGAACCGGCCAACGACCCCAGCGCGCCTGAGGGCAAAGACGGTGCCGAGCACTCCGGCAAGCCCGCCCCGACCCAAAAATCCTGACCAAGGTCAGCCTGCTCAGCCTGCGGCTGGGTTGGGTACCCGGTCAAACACCGCCATGCTTTCCACGTGCGCCGTGTGCGGGAACATGTTGACCGCACCGGCAGCGCTGCAGCGGTAACCCGCCTGGTGCACCAGCAAGCCCGCATCGCGCGCCAAGGTGGCCGGGTTGCAACTCACATACACAATGCGCTGGGGCGGCGTCCAGTCGCCACGCAGTTCCGGCTGCTGGTGCAGCGCAACCAGGGTCTTGGCCAGTTCGAACGCACCTTCGCGCGGGGGGTCCACCAGCCATTTGTCGGCCGCTCCATCGGCCACCAGCAGCGCGGGTGTCATCTCAAACAGGTTGCGCGCGACAAAACCGGTGGGCGCCAGGGGCGACGAACGCCGCGCCCGGTTGAGCGCCAGGTTCTCGCGCGAGCGGGCCACCAGGGTCTCGCTGCCCTCGATGCCCAGCACCTCCCGCGCCTGCGTGGCCAGCGGCAGGGTGAAATTGCCCAGGCCGCAAAACCAGTCGATCACCCGCTCGTGGCGCTGCACGTCGAGCAGGCGCAACGCGCGCGCGACCAGCACCCGGTTGATGTGCGGATTGACCTGGGTGAAATCGGTGGGCCGAAACGGCATGTGGATGCCGAACTCGGGCAGGTCGTAGGCCAGCTCGGGGCCACCCTCGTCCAGCAGCTTCACGGTGTCGGGCCCTTTGGACTGCAACCACCATTGCACCTGGTGGCTGGCAGCAAAGGCCCGCAACAAGGCCATGTCGCCATCCGAAAGCGGCTCCATGTGGCGCAGCACCAGGGCCACCACCTCGTCACCGCAGGCCAGTTCGATTTGCGGGCAGGCGTCGCGCGCTTCCATGGAGAAAATGAGTTTGCGCAAGGGCATGAGCAAAGCACTCACATGGGGTGGCAACACATGGCATTCGCGCATATCGGCCACATAGCGGCTCTTGCGCTCGTGAAACCCGATCAGCACTTCGCCCTTTTTGTGCACGTGGCGAACCGAAATGCGGGCTCGGTAGCGGTAGCCCCAGGCGGGCCCTTCGATCGGGCGCAGCACCATCTCGGGCTTGACCTTGGCCAGGTGCCAGAGGTTGTCTTCCAGCACCCGCTGCTTCACCGCGACCTGAGCGGCCGGGTGCAGGTGCTGCATCTTGCAGCCGCCGCAGGCGCCCGCGTGCAAGCCGAAATGCGGGCAACCCGGTTGCACCCGTTGAGATGACGCGTGGTGGATCTGGGTGACGGTGCCCGCCTCCCAGTTGTCTTTTTTGCGGTGCACGTTGGTGCTGACCACTTCAAACGGCAGGGCGCCTTCGATGAAGACCACTTTGCCGTCGGGTCGCCGGGCAATGCCCTGGCCCTCTATGTTGAGCGATTCAACCGCCAGCCAGCCCTCGGGCAAGGGCGCTGCGCCGGGATCGGCTGCGGGAGAAGAGAGGATGTTTTCGGTGGGAATGGGCGCTGTCATCCCGAGATTGTCTCAGGCCCAGGCTCGCAGGTATTCGTCCCAGTGCGCTTCGTCGGGCGCCAGCCCACCCAGCGTCTCTTTGACATAGGTGATTTCCTGCTCGTACTCGCTCTCCGTGAAGCCGCCGCGCATCTTCTGGAAGCGGCAGTACATCAGGTAGGTGTTCATCACGTCGGTTTCGCAGTAGCGGCGAATATCTTCCAGGCGGCCTTCAAGGTACTGCGCATAAACCTGCGAACCATCCATGCCCAGCTTGCCGGGAAAGCCACACAGCTTGGCCATGGCGTCGAGCGGCGCGTTGTTCTTGGGCTGGTACATGGCCAGCAAGTCCATCAGATCCAGGTGCCGCATGTGGTAACGACTGATGTAGTTGTTCCACTTGAACTCGCGATCGTCTTCGCCCAGATCCCAGTACTTGCCGGCCTCCACGCCATGGCGCAGACCCCGGTAATGCAGCACCGGCAGGTCAAAGCCGCCGCCGTTCCAGCTCACCAGCTGCGGGGCGTGCTTTTCCACGGTCTTGAAAAAGGTCTGGATGACCTTGGCTTCGCTCTGACCGTCGCGGTCGACGAAGGAGTGGATGCGCAGGCCTTCGGCGTTGCGGAACACACAGCTGAGCACCAGGATGCGCTGCAGGTGCAGCGGCATGAAATCGCTCTGCCCCTTTTCCTTGCGCTCGGCCAGCCAGGCCTCGTAGACCTGGGCGTCGGTGGCGTCTTCGGGCGCGCCACGCAAAGCGCGCAAGCCCGCCAGATCGGGGATGGATTCGATGTCAAAAACCAGAACCGGCCAGGCCATACGGATCAATCAGCGCGAAAGAATGGGGCGGCGCGGACCATCAACGACCCGGCAAGTGCTTGAGCGGATCCACCGGCTTGCCCAGGCGCCGCACCTCAAAGTGCAGCTTCACGCGATCGGCGTCGCTGCTACCCATTTCGGCGATCTTCTGACCCTGGCGCACCGCCTGGTCTTCGCGCACCAGCAAGGCCTGGTTGTGGGCATAGGCCGTGAGGTAGGTGTTGTTGTGCTTGAGGATGATCAGGTTGCCGTAACCGCGCAAGCCCGCGCCGGCGTACACCACGCGGCCATCGGCAGCGGCGAGCACCGGATCGCCCACGCGTCCGGAAATCGAAATGCCTTTGTTCTTGGTCTCGTCAAAATTGACCACCACAGCCCCCTGGGCAGGCCAGATGAAGCTGACCTCATCGGCGCCATCGGGTTCGCTCGCAGCGGCTGCGGCCGGTGCTGGCACCGCCGCCGTGGCGGTGGAGCCGCCCGGGGTCAGCGGACGCGCCACCACGCTGGTGCTGCTCAGCGGCGCCACGGTCGTGGTGCCGACCGCCCCCCCCGTCGTGGGAGCCGTGAGCGGGGCCGCAGCCACCGGTGGCTGCACCCGCAACACCTGGCCGACTTCGAGCACGTTGGCATTGGACAGGTTGTTCCAAGCCTGTACATCACGCCAGTTCTGGCCGCTCTCCAGCGCCACGCGGTACAGCGTGTCGCCCGGGCGCACGGTGTAGTAACCCGGCTTGCCTGCGTTCTCCGCACCCGGCAAGGCGGGCGTGCGGCTGGTGGTGCGGTCGTCCACCGGAGCGGGCTGCGACACGCGCCGGGTGGAGCAACCCGCCGTGATCAGCAAGCTGGCCAAAACCGCCGTCAGCGCCACACCATGCCATACGGGTCGGCTCTTTACCTCAAAACCCGCTGGCTGGAAAAAACGCTTGTTCATGAAAACTCCCCCTGTGATACAGCGCCCGGCCCTGCGGCCAACCACTGGCAAAAAAATGACGCTTCCTCGCATGAGGCGAAGAAGACTTTATCCAACACCCGATTTTAGGGGAACGAAAAGTACCGCCTCAAGCACGGTGCGCACCAAACCGGTGCTGGTCTTGTCGATCACCACCAGGTTTTGACGACCGGCATCGGTTTCAGCGGGTGCCACCAGCCGCCCCCCAACCGCCAACTGGTCCAGCCAGGCTTGGGGAATGTCGTTGCCACCCGCCGCAGCGATGATGGCAGCATACGGCGCGCCCTTGGCATAGCCGAGCATGCCGTCGCCGAACAACAGATGCACATTGGCCAAACGGAACCAGCGCAGGTTCTCCCGCGCCCGTTCGTGCAGACCACGCAGACGCTCAATACTATAGACCTCGCGCGACAAATGGCTCAGCACCGCGGCCTGGTAGCCACAGCCGGTGCCGATTTCGAGTACCCGGCCCAGCTTTTCGGGGCGGCCCTGGCACAAAAGTTCGGTCATCCGGGCCACCACACTGGGCTTGGAGATGGTCTGCCCCAGGCCGATCGGCAGGCTGGTGTCTTCGTAACCCTGGTTGGCCAGCGCCGAATCGACAAAACGGTGCCGCTCCACGGCCCGCATGGCGGCAAGCACCTGCGGACTGGAAATGCCTTGCGCCTCCAGCTTGCGAACCATGGACGCCCGCACCGCCTGCGAGTCCATGCCCAGTCCAGTGGCCACCGGCGAGGTATTGGTGCGCAAGGGTCGGGCGACGGGCGCGGCTGTCTGCGTCCTGCCTGCGCCTGGCGGTGGCGACCCGCCCGCTCGGGGCTTTTGCGCCAGAACAACCGGTTGCGGCAACTGGACCGGGAAGCTCGGGCGGGGTTTGGCACCGACCTGCCCTGGAGCCGTGCCGTTGGCCACCGCAGCGCTACGGGGAATCACCAGCGGTACGACCGGCGGCTTTTTCATGACGGCACCACCGGTGCCCCGGCTGCGGCCACCGCGTCACCGACTGTAGGCGCCGCCGACATGGCGGCAGCCGTTGGCGCCCAGTACGGCAGGCGTTCGTGGTCGGTCAGGTCCACTTGCAACGGGGTGATGGTGGCGTAGCCTTGCAGCGCGGCGTGAAAGTCGGTGCCCTCGGCATCGTCTTTGGCCGCGCCCGCGCCGCCGATCCAATACATGGTGTCGCCGCGTGGGTTGGCCTGGGCAATGACTTGTTCGGCCGCGTGGCGCCTCCCCAGGCGCGCCACTTTGAACCCGCGAATGTCTTGCACCGGCAGATTGGGAATGTTCACGTTCAGCAGCCAGCTGTTGCGCTCTTGCCCGTCATCCAGTTCCTGCGCCAGCGAAGGCAGCAGGTGCGACACCAGGTCGGCGGCTTTTTGCGCCGCCGCATCCAGATGCGCCCAGCCCTTTTGGGTTTGTGAAAACGCGATGGCCGGAATCCCGAACAGATAGCCTTCCATAGCCGCGCCCACGGTGCCGGAATAAATCGTGTCGTCGCCCATGTTGGCGCCGTTGTTGATGCCGGACACCACCAGATCGGGCCGATAACCCAGCAGGCCGGTGAGCGCGATGTGCACACAGTCGGCGGGCGTGCCGTTGACGTAGCGGAATCCGTTGGACGCAGTGTGCACGTATAGCGGCGAATGCAGGGTCAGGGCGTTCGATTTGGCGCTGTTGTTGTGCTCGGGCGCCACCACCTCCACGTCGGCCAGACCCTTGAGCGCTTCATAGAGCGCCACGATGCCGGGCGCCTGATAACCGTCGTCGTTGGAGATGAGAATTTTCATGGTCCGATTTTAGGTGGATAGCACTTGGACCCACCCACGCCATGGGCGCTGCCGGCGCCACCGTCTCGCGAGGGACAGGCCGAGGGGCCAGCCACTTGGAGACAGCGCCCGACCCTGCCATCATGCCCGATTGTGAAATTCCCAAGGAGACCCTCGTATGCATGCTTGGCTGTGTGAAAACCCCGTTGGTGTTGAAGCCCTGAACTGGAAAGAAATGCCCACTCCGGTACCCCAGGCGGGCCAGGTGTTGATCGAAATCCAGGCCGCGAGCCTGAATTTCCCGGACCTGCTGATCGTGCAGAACAAGTACCAGATGAAGCCCGAACTGCCGTTCGTGCCAGGCTCCGAGTACGCGGGCGTGGTGCAGGCGGTGGGACCGGACGTGACCCACCTGAAGGTCGGACAAAACGTGGCCTGCCTGAGCGGCACCGGTGGTTTTGGCACCCACACGCTGGCGCCCGCTGCGCTGTGCATGCCCCTGCCTGCCGGTTTTCCGGCGGTGGACGCGGCCGCCTTCATCATGATTTACGCCACCTCCTGGCACGCTCTGATGGACCGCGCCGCGCTCAAGGCCGGTGAAACGGTGCTGATACTGGGCGCGGCAGGCGGCGTGGGCACCTCCGCCATACAGATCGCCAAGGCCGCTGGCGCGCGCGTGATTGCCGCCGCATCCACCGACGAAAAGTGCAAGCTCTGCGAAGAACTGGGCGCCGATGCCACCATCAACTACAGCGTGCACACACCCAAAGAAGGTCTGCGCGATGCGATCAAGAAACTCACCGACGGCAAGGGGCCGGATGTGATCTACGACCCCGTGGGCGGCGATTTTGCCGAGCCGGCCTTCCGCTCCATCGCCTGGCGCGGGCGCTATCTGGTGGTGGGCTTTGCCAGCGGCCCGATTCCCAGCCTGCCGCTGAACCTGACCCTGCTCAAGGGCGCCAGCATTGTGGGTGTTTTCTGGGGTGATTTCGCCCGCCGCGAGCCCAAGGCCAATGCACAGATGATGCAGTCGCTGGCCGAGATGTACGCCAAGGGCCAGGTCAAACCTGTGGTGGACCAGACCCTGCCCATGAGCGAGCTCAAGCGGGCCTATGAAATCATGGGTTCGCGCGCCGTCAAGGGCAAGCTGGTGATGGTGAACTGACGGTGACCAGGCGGCCGTCGCCAGCCTCTGTAGCGATATAGGCGCGCAAACCGAGCACCAGCGCGTCGAACACCACCCGGCAGCGGGCGCTGCCCCGCAAGCCTTCGTGCATGGCCACCCAGGTGCCTAACTGGAAAGAGACCTGTTCGGGCAGCAACCGGCAAAGCGCCGGGTCGCGCTGGGCCAGTGCCACCTGGCACGCCCCGATACCTGCGCCCGATCGGATCAACGCCAGTTGCGCAAGATCGCTGTCGCTGCGCAACGCGAAGTTCTCGCGCCGCCAGCTCCCCAGGCTGGCCTGGGCCGCACGGATGAAAGGGGTTTCTGTATCGAAGCCGATCAAGCTGTGCAGCTTCAGATCGGCCAGGGTGGACGGATATCCGCAGCGTTCGAGGTAGGACCGGTGCGCGTGCAAGCCCACCGCCACATCGCCCACCCGCGTGGCCAGCAGCACCTCCTGCCGGGGTGCGGTCATGCGCACGGCGATATCCACCTCGCGCCGCACCAAATCCTGCAGCTGGTTGCTGAGCACCAGCTCGATCTCCAACTGCGGGTGCTGCTCGCGCAAGGCCCGCAAGATCGGCGGCAGCACTTCCACACCCACCACCTCGCTGGCCGACAGCCGCACCACACCCTGCACGCCGTCGCCATAGCGGTGCGCAATCCGCCGCAATGCGGCGGCCGCGCTGCGCATGGCCACGGCGTCAACCCGCAGCGCCAGCGCCGCATCGGTGGCGATCAAGCCGGTTTGGGATCGGGTGAACAGCGTCAGACCCAGCCGCTCCTCCAGCGTGGAGACATGACGGCCTACCGTGGGCTGGGTCAGCGCCAATGCGCGTGCCGCTCCCGAGAGCGAGCCCTCTTGCAAAACAGCCAGAAAGCTCCTGTAGAGCTCCCATCCAATCTCATGAGTCATACAAAAATGTATGGCAACTCGCCAGTATTTGGCAATTTCTTTTTAATTGGATCGCAGCAAAAATCGGCTCCATCGCAACACAGATGGAGGTGGAACATGCAGAAAAACAAGCAAGTGCTGGTACTCGGCGCCAGCGGCGACATTGGTGGCGAGGTCGCCCGCCAATTGCGCGAAGCGGGCTGGCAGGTGCGCGCTTTGAAGCGCGCGCTGGGGGTTGAACGCAGGGTGAAAGACGGTATCGAGTGGGTTGAGGGCGATGCCATGAACCGCGCCGACGTGATGGCCGCCAGTGCCGGATGCTCGGTGATCGTGCACGCGGTCAACCCGCCGGGCTACCGGCGCTGGGCCGAACTGGTGCTGCCCATGATCGACAACAGCATCGCCGCCGCCCGTGCGCAAGGCGCTACCGTGGTGCTGCCAGGCACGGTCTACAACTACGGCCCCGGGGCCTTGGAGAGCCCCACCGAAGACTCGCCTCAGCGGCCAACAACGCGCAAAGGCGCGATACGGGTGGAACTGGAGCAGCACCTGGAAACCGCCTGCTCATCGGGCGAGATGCGTGCGATCGTGGTGCGCGCAGGCGACTTCTTCGGCCCTAAGGCCGGCAACAGCTGGTTCACACAAGGCATGGTCAAACCGGGGCAGCCGGTGAAAACCGTCCGCCTGCCCAGCTCAAGGGGTGTCGGCCACCAGTTCGCCTATCTACCGGACGTGGCACGCACCATGGTGGAATTGCTGGCGCGGCGCGCAACGCTGCCGGGTTTTGCCACCTTCCACATGGCCGGACACTGGGATGCCGACGGCACCCAACTGGGTCAGGCGGTGCAACGCGTTCTGGCGCGCCACGGCCAAACACAACCGGCGCTCAAGCCTTTTCCCTGGTGGATGGTCCGGGTGGCGGCGCCGTTTGTGCCCACCTTGCGCGAAATGCTGGAAATGCGCTACCTCTGGCAATGCGCGCTGCGCATGCCCAACCAACGCCTGCTCGACACACTGGGCCAAGAGCCATACACGCCATGGGATAAGGCCATCGAGGCCACCCTGGTTGGCATCGGTTGTCTGAAGGCGCCCGACTCTGCCCGCATGGTCGAGCACGATCAACTGGCCCAGCCAAAGACCGTGGGTTGACCTTCAGTTCCACGATGGCATTTGAGGGAAATAAACCCCAAGGTGCGAGCGACCGCTTGTGATTCGCTCGCTCCGCCCCTATTCGGCCTTGAAGTCTTGCGGCGAGAGGCCGAGCCGTTTCATTTTGTCGTATAGCGTTTTCTTGGGAATGCCCAGCCGTTCACTCGCGCTGGCCGCGTGGCCTTCGGTGGCGGCCAGCGCCTCCTTGATCAGAAACTGTTCGAGGTAATGCAGCTGTTCATCCAGCGTGGTCGCCGGAACATTGGCGCTGTTTTGCTCGCTGTCCGCGGGCATGCCAATGACCAGTCGATCGGCCACGTTGCGCAGTTCGCGGACGTTCCCGGGCCAGGAGCGGCTCGTCAAATCGTGCATGACCTTCGACCCCAACTCTGGAACCGGCCTTTCGTAGCGCAGCGCTGCCTGCATCATGAAATGCGACAGCAGCATCGGAATGTCTTCACGGCGCTCCCGCAGCGGAGGAACGTTCAGCACCACAACGCTCAGACGATAGTACAGATCGTTTCGAAACGGCTGCTCCTTCGGTGGGTGCAACAAGTCGGTCTTGGTTGCGGCAACGACCCGGCAATCCATGGCGTGCAGATCGTTTGCACCCAAGCGCTCGAACTGCCGCTCCTGCAAAGTGCGAAGCAACTTGACTTGCAAGTTCATCGGCATGGTTTCGATCTCGTCCAGAAACAAGGTGCCGCCAGCAGCGTGCTCGATCTTGCCCACGCGCCGTTTGGTCGCGCCTGTGAACGCGCCGACCTCGTGACCAAACACCTCGGACTCGAAAAGACTCTCCGGCATGCCGCCGCAGTTGATGGCGGCAAAAGCACCTGCGGTCCGGTTGCTGAAGTCGTGCAGACACCTCGCGACCAGCTCCTTGCCCGTGCCGGTTTCTCCGGTAATCAGCACGTCTGCGGGCGTGGACGCCACATTCAGAATGGCGCGACGCAGCTCGATGATGGCGTTGGAGCGGCCCACAATCTTGGCCTCGATCGATTCAAAATTGGCCAGCTTTCCGCGCAGCACATCCACTTCCAGACTGAGTTGACGCTTCTCGAGCGCTCGACCCACAACTTCGGTCAGCTGTTCGGATGAAAACGGCTTTTCAACAAAATCGTAGGCGCCATTCCGCATGGCGTGCACCGCCATCGAAATGTCACCGTGGCCCGTGACCAAGATGACCGGGATCCCGCTGTCAATGCGCTGGATGTGCTCCAACAATTGAAGCCCGCTCTTGCCCGGCAACTTGACATCTGTGACGACAACGCCGCGAAAACCGGGTGCAATGTGCGGGATGCTTTGCTCGGCCGTGCCGACCGCACGTACGCGAAACCCGGCCAGTTGCAGCGCCTGTGTGCTGCCCAGGCGGACGGCTGCATCGTCTTCCACAAAGAGGATGAGTGGATCGTCAAGCATGCAGTACCGCCTCTTCAGGGACGCTGGCCAGAGGCAGCACCACTTTGAACACAGCACCCCCCAAATCGCTATCCCCGGTTTTCACGGACCCACCGAATTCGCGAATGATGTCGGCCGAGATCGCGAGCCCCAGCCCAAGGCCAGAGCCTTGCTCCTTTGTCGTAAAAAACGGCTCGAACAGGTGTTGCGCGACCTCGTCGGAAATGCCTTCGCCGTTGTCGTGTACTTCAATCGTGACCCACTTGGCGTCTGCAAAATACCGGACCTCCACCAACCCCGACTCGCGGGCGGTGACCGCATCAAGGGCGTTGCTCAAAAGATTGACCAGAACTTGCTCCAGGCGGTTGCTGTCGCACATGGCGTAAACCGATTCGCACTGCGGATCAACGCGGATGCTTGTGCCCCGTTCCCGGGCAATGTGCTCCAGCAAAAGGCTTGCGTTGGTGATGCTGCTCATGATGTTGACCGCGCGCTTTTCTGCCAAGGACTTGCGTGCGAAACTTTTCAAACTTGACGTGATTTTCCCCATGTAAATGGCAAGGTGACCGATCATCTCGAGATTCGATTCGACCATCTCTTTTTGGCCACGGGCCAAGAACACGATCGTGTTGTCCGAGAGCGTGCGCAGTGCCGCCAAGGGCTGGTTCAACTCGTGCGTGATGCCGGCTGCAATTTTCCCAAGCGCCGCCATTTTGGCGGCATGCACCAGCTCATTCATCGTCTCCTTGAGCGTCTTTTCTGCCCATGTCCGCTCCGCAATTTCCTTTTGCAGCAGCAAGTTGGCGCCGCTCAAATCCATGGTCCTCAACTCGACCTTGCGCTCAAGATCGTCATTGGCTTTTTGCAGCGCCGCCTTGGCCACCAACGCGTCGCGAACAAACCTTCGCCGCTGCAAAAAATACATCAAGACAACGATGAGGAGAATCACGGCAAGCGCCGCGACGGTTGCGCTGATTCTTGCAAACGCACGCTGAGCGGCAATGTCGGTCAGCACCGATACCGACCAGTCGGTTCCGGGCACAGGGTGGCGGCGAACAACATAAGAAGTCGACACCGATTTTCCCGGTCGCTCCGCATCGCGTTCGGCGACCGTGATGATGGAGGAACCATCGGGGAAAGATCTCCCTGCTTCGAAGCCCGCCGGCGACAACTCACCCGCCTCGGAATATTGGCGCGTGGAATCGAGCCTGGCGCGGGCCTCTTGCGTCAGGGGTGCGATGGTCTTGAATTTCCAGTCGGGCTCCGAAGAAATGAAGATCACCCCGTTGGTATCGGCCACCAGAATTTTCTCGCCCGGTTGTTGCCAGGTTTTATCCAGACGGTCGAGGTTGACCTTCACGGCCACCACACCGACGACATCGTTGGCAAGCTTGACGCCATGCGCAAAATAGTAGCCCGCTTCCCGACTCACGGTGCCGATTCCATAAAACCGCCCGGGTTGGCCGACCAGGGCTTGCTGAAAATAGGGCCGGTAGGCGAAGTTCATGTTCACGAAGCTGCCCGGCTGGTCCCAGTTGCTGGATGCCAGCGTGAGGCCTTGGGTGTCCATGACATAAATGGCCAGCGCGCCGGTACGCCTGCTCACAATCTGCAGGTATTCGTTCACCACTTCGCGCAACCCCTGGTCGTTGGGGTGTGCCAGCAAGGCCTGCACATCCTTGTTCAAGGCGACCACTGGAGGTAGGTGTTCGTTGCGCTTCAGCTCGCTTTGCAAGCTAGACGAATAGAGCTCGATGCGATGCGCCGTCGTTTCGCCAAGAGACGACAGGCCGACACGCTCTGCCACGCCGTAGGAAGTCCACACCACGATCAACAACGCCATGGCGCTGGCCAAGACCAGCGCCCCACTTCGCAGGTACAAGCGAAGCTTCATATGAAGCTCGATCGGGGTGGGATCCCGCGATTTTTATGTCTCAAAGCCATTTTCAAGTCTCGTAGGTACGCAAGGTTCAGGACCGCGCGTGCGCTGGCAGCCATTGGTGCCAGGCACCGACATTTTGCGCCACAAGACATCGGCCAGAACGGCGAAGGGGATACCCACGGTGCCGATAAGCCGCTCTGCATTCAAAGAGAGCGGTGTGCTGGATCGCAGAAGTGGCGTCGGAAATGCCTTCAGTCGTGGCTTCAGAAAACGCCCGGCACCCCGCATGGGACGGGGGCCAGGCGCTAATTCTTCAGGGACTGGTGATGTCGTACACCAGGTTCAACGGCGACGGCCCGAAAGATGCGTACGGCACTGTACCGGTTTGGCCTACCCCGTTCTTGGACCAGTCGCATGTACCGCCCGGGAAGACGGCGCGCAGCCGCGCCAAGTCGGGCTCGGTCATGGCAATCTTGTAGTCAGACGCCACGATGGGTTTGAGTTCACACTTGAGTTTGTTGGCCGCCAACGGACCACCAGCCTCTTTGCGCGTTGTCGTCCAGGAAGGCCAGAGCGTGTTGCACTGCGTGTCCGGCTTGCTGCTCAGTGTTTGCGGTTCCGCAATGAACTGTGGCGACGTGCTCTTGGTGAAACAGCCATCGGCTGCGGCGGCAGGTTTGCGCTTGATCACCTTTTCGCGTTGCGTAGCCGAAGAGCTGTCGCTCTTGTAAGCCGCCACCCATTCGATGAAGGTCTTCCACCCCTGCGTTGCCGCAGCGTTCGCCACCGCGAGCTCCTCAGGCGTACCGCCGGCGCCGACCGCCGCGGTGATGGGGAATCCACCGCGCCACATCACGTGGTTGGGTGTATCGCCATTGGCCTCGGCCATGCGCTCGCGGACGGCGAAGTGGTACCACTGGTAGTGGTAGAAGTTGTCTTCGTCGTAGAGGCTAGAAATGTCAAAAACCGGGATAGAGGCCAAGCCGGCATTGCCATTCAGGTTCAGGCCACCTTGGTGCGTGCGGCGGATCGTTTCTGTGTCTGCCACGGCGCGGTTGGTCACATAGTTCGCATCCTGGTCATAGCCGCCGATTTTTTCGTTCAAATCCAGGAACTGCTCTTTCGTGATGGTGCCCGCGTTGAACGCCTCCAGCCCATACTGGACACCTACGTTGTCGAATGGCCGCTTGGCGAAGCCGGTGGCCTTGTCGATGCCATAGGCGTTGCGTGCCACGTCGAACACCGTCGGGCGCGCACCCTTTGGATTGCTGGTCGGGTGGTAGCGCAAAGCCGTCGGAACAGCGGCATTCCACACGCCGGAGGTGTAGGGCGTTCCTCCGAGCACGGGCAAGGAACTGGGAGGAAGTGGATCGACCCGGCCAGACACGGGGTCGGTGCGTCCCGATTGCATGGCCACGTCGTACCAGGCCCGTGCATTTTTGTGGCCCGAGACCGCCACCATCTGGCTCTCGCTGAACCCGCCGGAATTGCCCGCCAGGTAGTACCGGCTCAACAAGCGAGAGTCCAGGCCAGACAAAGCGATCGACAAGGCGTCCGGGAAGGTCGAACTGACGAAGACACCGTCAAACAGGCCAGGGTATGCATCGGCGAGTTGCAAGCTCGTATACGCCCCGCCGGAACCACCCGTGGAAACCGTGAACTGTGGCACCCCCAGCATTTGGATGAAATGCTCCTTGCCCATGAGCGCGCTTTCGCCCGCGAGGACCGCGTTGCAGCTGTTCGTCGGGTGGTTCAGGCTGTTGTTGAAGATGCCGTAACCCTCGGCCAAACGCGTGAGGTTGTCGCCTGTCAACGGCGACACGCCCAATGC
>NZ_JBFJMY010000053.1:0-15785 GCF_041633695.1 Hydrogenophaga sp. | reverse complement strand
GAAGCCATCACCGGGCTGGACCTGGTGGAGTGGCAGCTGCGCGTGGCGTCTGGCGAGCCGCTGCCGCTCAAGCAGGACCAACTGCGCATCCATGGCCACGCCATCGAAGCCCGCATTTGTGTCGAAACACCGGACAACAACTTTCTGCCCGCCACCGGCCGCCTGAACGTGTACCGCAAGCCCGCCGCCACCGCGTTCGAACGCGGCGCCGTGCGCGTGGACGACGGCGTGCGCGAGGGCGACGCGATCAGCCCGTTCTACGACTCCATGGTGGCCAAGCTCATCGTGCACGGTGCCACGCGCGAAGAAGCGCTTTCGCGCATGGACGCGGCGCTGGCCGAGACCCGCATCGTCGGCCTGTCGACCAACGTGCAGTTCTTGCGCCACGTGGTCAACAGCCCATCGTTTGCCAAAGCCGAACTCGACACCGCGCTGATCCCGCGCGAGGCCGCGTGCTTGTTCAACCAGGACAAAGTGGGCCGCGCCCTGGCCGTGGCGGCTGCGGTGGCGCAAACCCTGCTGGCCGAACGCGCCGGTGAAGGCTCCGACCCGTTCTCGCGCCGCGACGGCTGGCGCCCACACGGCTTGACCGTGCGCCGCTTCGATTTTGAATACCAGGGCGAAGGCTTTCTGGCCCACCTGAGCTATTTGCACGACGGCGGTTTGTCGCTGTCCCTGCCCGTGGCAGATGGGGTGGTGAGCGGTGTGCTGGCCTTTGACGCCTTGGCGTCTGACAGCGGTGCCCGCATCGACCTGCGCTTCAACGGCCAACGCCAGACGGTACAGACCTGGCAACAAGACGAGACCGTGCACGTGTTTTGCGCCCTGGGCGCGACCCAGATCGTGGAGATCGACGCCTTGGCACACGCCGGTGAGGCCGCCGCCGAAGGTGGGCGCCTCACCGCCCCCATGCCCGGCAAGGTGGTGTCGTTCGCGGTGAAGGCCGGTGACGCCGTCACCAAAGGCCAGGCGCTGGCGGTGATGGAGGCCATGAAGATGGAGCACACCATCGCCGCACCGGCCGACGGCACCGTGGCCGAACTGCTGTACGCCCCCGGCGACCAGGTGGCCGAAGGCGCGGAGCTGCTCAAAATAACCACGGCTTGAGGGGGTTGGCGGGCACGGCGGGGACTGCACCCCGGCGCACAGCCGCTTATGCTCGGTTCTCATGAACATCACTTTTTGCTGCACCGATACCAAGGCCGAACCCTGGCTGGCTGGCCTGCGCGCCGCTTTCCCCGACGCCCAGGTGGCGGCCTGGCAACCGGGCGCGCCGCTGGCCGATTACGCCGTGGTCTGGGCGCCGCCCCAGGCGTTTCTCGACGAACAGCAAGGCATCAAGGCCTTGTTCAACATCGGCGCCGGCGTGGACGCCTTGTTGAAATCGCGCCTGCCCGCCGGTGCGCGGGTGGTGCGGCTGGACGACGCGGGCATGTCGGTGCAGATGGCCGAATACGTGTGCCACGCGGTGATCCGCCATTTCCGCGAATTCGATGGCTACGAGGCCGATGTGGCACAGGGCAAATGGTCGTTCCGCAAGCCGCAGGATCGCGCGGATTTTCCGGTCGCGGTGTTGGGCCTGGGGGTGCTGGGCGAGCGGGTGGCCAAGTCGCTGGCCTTGTTCGATTTCCCGGTGCACGGTTGGAGCCGCAGCCCCAAGGTGGTGCCGGGTGTGCTGTGCCACGCCGGTGCCAGCGGTTTGCAAGACTGCCTGGCGGCGAGCCGCGTGCTGGTCAATCTGCTGCCGCTCACCCCCGATACCGAAAACATCCTGAACCGCGAAACACTCTCGCGCCTGTTGCCTGGGGGCTATCTGATCAACGTGGCGCGCGGCGCGCATTTGGTGGAGCAAGACCTGCTGGACTTGCTCGCATCCGGGCATCTGGCCGGCGCCACGCTGGACGTGTTCCGCACCGAACCGCTGCCCGCCGAGCATCCGTTCTGGAAACACGAGAGAATCACGGTCACACCCCACACCTCGGCGCGCACCCTGCGCCACGAAAGCATCGCCCAGATCGTGGGCAAGATCGCGGCGCTGGAGCGCGGTGAAACGGTGCCGGGCATCGTGGATGCCGCGCGGGGGTATTGACAGGCGACAGTCCCACGGACACCCACCGGGGCGACACCGACAGACCGGCCCAGCCGGTTCTGCGGTGTTTCTGAACCAGAGCCACTTCGCGGATTGCGGGGTGGGTGCGGACATTTGAACCTTTGAGCAAGGCAACCATGAAACTACCTTCCCGCGTCAAACTCGTCGAAGTCGGCCCACGCGACGGCTTGCAAAACGAAAAGCAGCCCGTGCCCGCCGCGGTCAAGATCGAACTGGTGCACCGCTTGCAGGCCGCCGGTCTGAAAGAGATCGAGGTCACCAGCTATGTGTCGCCCAAATGGATACCGCAGATGGCCGACAACCACGAGGTCATGAGCGGCATGCAGCGCCAGAGCGGCGTGCGCTATTCGGTGCTCACGCCCAACCTCAAGGGCTTTGAAGCCGCGCTGCAAGACAAGCCCGATGAGATCGTGGTCTTTGCCGCCGCCAGCGAGGCGTTCAGCCAGAAGAACATCAACTGCTCCATTGCCGAGAGCATCGAGCGCTTTGTGCCCGTGGTCGAGGCGGCTCGCGCGGCGGGCATTTACGTGCGCGGCGCCATGAGCTGCACCGTGGGTTGCCCCTACGAGGGCGATATCGCGCCCGAGCGCGTGGCCTATCTGGCCGGTCTCATGAAGAACCTGGGCGTGCAGCACGTGGGCGTGGCCGACACCATTGGCGTGGGCACGCCGCGCAAGACGCAGGCGGCCATGGAGGCCACCTTGAAGCACTTTGACCTGGCCGATGTGTCGGGCCACTACCACGACACCTACGGGCAGGCGCTGAGCAATACGCTGGCGGTGCTGGAAATGGGCGTCTGGCAGTTCGATGCGTCGGTGGCCGGCCTGGGCGGCTGCCCGTACGCCAAAGGCGCGACCGGCAACGTCGCCACCGAAGACGTGGTCTACATGCTGCACGGCATGGGCATCGAAACCGGCATCGACCTGGATCAGCTGATCGACGCCGGTGCCTACATCAGCGAACAGCTGGGCCGCCCATCGGGTTCGCGCGTGGCGCGGGCGGTGCTGGCCAAACGCGTGGCTTGAAAAGGGGATAGACCATGGAATGGCATGTCTGGCTCGCGTATTTCGCCGCGTCCTGGGTGATCGCGGTCTCGCCCGGCTCGGGCGCCGTGCTGTCCATGGCGCACGGCCTGGCCTACGGCGTGAAAGAAGCGCGCTGGACCATCATGGGCCTGCAACTGGGGCTGACCGTCATCTTGCTCATCGCCGGGGCGGGGGTGGGTGCTTTGTTGCTGGCTTCGGCCAGCGCCTTTCTGGTGGTCAAGGTCCTGGGTGCGACCTACTTGATCTGGCTGGGCTGGAAACAATGGCGTGCGCCGGTGGACGTCCTACCGTTGCCCGCCGAGTACGCCACGCCAACGAGCGCAGCGGGCGCCGCTGCACGCGGTGTGCCCACGCCGCGCGAGCGGGTGCTGACCGGCTTTCTGACCAACGTCACCAACCCCAAGGGCATTGTGTTCATGGTGGCGGTGTTGCCGCAGTTCATAGATCCCCACCGTTCGCTGGGCGTGCAACTGCTGGTGTTGTTGCTCACCACCTTGTTCACCGATGTGGTGGTCATGCACGGCTATGCGTTCCTGGCCTCGCGTGCCCAGCGCTGGCTGGCCACGGCGCGGGCCCGGCGCACCCAGAACCGCATTTTTGGCGGCGTGCTGGTGGCCATGGGCACCAGCCTGTTGCTGGTGAAACGCGCGGTCGGCTAGGAGCCTGCGCGGCAGAAGGCGTCGAGAGCGAAAATCGCCCCCAGCGAGGACAGTTTTTGCCGGATTTGCAGCCCCATAGCCCGGCTATGGGGCAAAAAGACGGTAAAAAATGGACCGCTGCGGGCGATTTGCAGCCGACGCTTCTTCTGCCGCGCAGGCTCCTAGGGCAACACCAGCCGACGGCCCTACTGCACAAAGCCCATGCTGCGCGCCTCGCGCACTTCGGGCTTGATGCGGTGTTCGGCCTCCAGCTGGGCCAGGAATTCCGCTGCGCCCAGCGGCTCGCCCAGTATCTCGACCTGGCGCTTCACCGCCGCAAAATCGCCCGGGCACAGCTGGTCGAGCCGCGCCAGACGATGCACCGCGTCGGCGTCGAGCGCGGTGGCGTCACCGTCCAGCGCTTCGACCACAAACATGCGCTGGCGCTGCTCGGGCTTCAAGGGCTGGAACTGGATCTTGAAGGTGAAGCGGCGCAAGGCCGCCTGGTCCAGGCTGTCGATCAAATTGGTGGTGCAGACAAAAATGCCGGCAAAACGCTCCATGCCTTGCAGCATTTCGTTGACCTCGGTGACCTCGTAGGTGCGCTGCGCGCCACGGCGGTCGCGCAGAAAACTGTCGGCCTCGTCCAGCAACAACACCGCCTTTTCGGCCTCGGCCTCGCGGAACATGGCCGCCATGTGCTGTTCGGTCTCGCCCACGAATTTGCTCATCAAATCGCTGGCCTGGCGCACCATGAGCGGGCGCTCCAGCTGCTGCGCCAGGTGTTCGGCCAGCGCGGTCTTGCCGGTACCGGGCGCGCCATAAAAACACAGGGTGCCGTGGCCGCGCGCCTTGAGCGCGCTCACCACGCGCGGCAGCTCGTAGCGCGAGACCACGTTGAGCATGTCCAGGCTGTACTGGGTGACGGCGGGCCGCGATACGGCGTCGGGCTGGCGCCCCAGCGCCTGGTCGGCGTTGCGCAGCTGGCGCTCGATCAATTGGTCCAGATCGGGCACCGGCGTCGTGGTTTTGGCGCTGCGCCGTTTGGCCGACTTCTGCGGCGCGCCGGCCAGTTGTGCGAAGCGCACAGCGGTGCGGATTTGAGCCGGCGTGAGGCCTTTGCGCTCGGTCAGCCGGGCCACCAGGGTGTCGCTCACCGGCACGCCTTCCAGCGCCTTGCGCACCAGTTGTTCGCGCGCCCCCGGTGGCGGGCTTTTGAGTTCCAGGTGATAGGCAAAGCGGCGGCGGAACGCCGGGTCTATCTGTTCGATGCGGTTGGTGACCCAGATCGTGGGTATGGCATTGGATTCGAGAATCTGGTTCACCCAGGCCTTGCCGCTCACGCTGGCGCTGTGCACCGGTGCGCTCACCTGTTCGGCGCGCGCCATGTAGTGCGCCGCTTCGCTGGAGATGGGCGGGAACACGTCCTCCACCTCGTCGAACAGTAGAGCGGAGTGCGCCGTGCCCTTCAGGAACACCTGCGCGATCTGCAGCGAGCGGTAGCGGTCGCGGCCCGACAGCGCGTTGCCGTCGCGGTCGGCGTATTCCACTTCAAACAGCTCCAGCCCAGCGGCCTGTGCCACCACCCGCGCCAACTCGGTCTTGCCGGTGCCGGGCGGGCCGTAGAGCAGCACGTTCACGCCCGGCTCTTTGCGCGCCACCGCTTCGCGCAGCAGGGCGCGCAGCAAGGCCACGTCTTGCGCCACAAAATCAAAATCCTTTTCCTCCAGCGCCGAGCGCAACGCCGGGCGGGTAAAGACCGCCATCAGTTCGCTCTGGCTGCGGTATTCGCGCATCAGCACCGGCGGCAGCTGCTCGCTGACCTTCATCAGGTCGGCCAGGTCGGTGATGTTCTGCTCGGAGATCAGGTTCTCGACCATGCCGATGCGCTCCAGGCGCGAGCCCACGCGCAAGGCTTCGCCCACTTCGCTGGCCTTGACGCCGGCGACGTCGGCGATGGCGGCGTAGGCCTCGGGCGCGTTGTTGACCTTGAACTCCACCAGGATGGAGCGCAGGTCGCGCTGGTAGCGCGCCAGCGTGCCGTAGAGCAAGAGCGCACGTTCGGCGCGGTTGAGTTGCAGCAGCCCAGCCAGAGCGTCGATGTTTTTCTCCACCAGCGTGGACTGCTTTTTCAGCGCCTGGGCCAGCCAATCGCCGGTGGCGGTGAGCACCGAGAGCAGGTCTTTGGGCGACTCCTTGGCGTATTCGTCCATGTAGAAAAAGAGCGTGCCTTCTTCATAAGGCCCGCGCCAGACGCCGTAGCGCTCCATGAACGCGCTCAGCGAGAGCTGGTCGTGCCCGCTCCAGAGTTCGTTGTCGCGGCAGCGGCGCTCGAGAAATTCGCGCAGGCGTTGCAACACGGTCTGGGGCCAGACCAGGTGGCGCCCGGCCAGCGAAAGCAAGGTGTTGAGGTCGCGCCGCACATTGAAGCGCGGACCCTGGCGGGCGGCCAGGGTGAGCACGAAGTGCGAGCACATGAGCTCCAGCACCGGCGCCTGGCGCAGGCCGGGCGGCACGAACACGCGCGCCTCCAGCGCCCCATGCAATCGGGCTTCGCGGCTTTCTCGATGCTCCTGGACAGGTCCGGTGATCGGCCCTGCCAACGGCAGCATGCGCTTGCTCATTCGGTCACCTCCTGCACAAAGTGCGTGACGCCAGCCAGACGGGTCCGGCTTTGATCGGGACCATAACCCAGCTTCATGATTCATGGAAGAGATTGATATTGACCATGTGTGGCGTTTGTCGGGCTTTACCCCAGCACCGCACGACCAGCGGTCGGATCACAATCGCGGCATGCTTGAAAAACACCACGTCGACGCCGCCGCGCAACGCCTGCAAGGGCAGGTGCTGAACACCCCCTTCGTGGAGTCGCGCACCATCTCGCAGCTCACCGGCTGTCAGGTCTTTCTCAAATTCGAGAATTTGCAGTACACCGCCTCGTTCAAGGAGCGGGGGGCGTGCAACAAGCTGTCTCAACTCACGCCCGAAGAGCGGGCGCGTGGCGTGGTGGCCATGAGCGCGGGCAACCACGCCCAGGGCGTGGCCTACCACGCGCAGCGCCTGGGCCTGCGCGCGGTGATCGTGATGCCGCGCTTCACCCCCGGCGTGAAGGTGGAGCGCACCCGTGGCTTTGGCGCCGAGGTGGTGTTGCACGGCGACACGCTGGAAGAGTCGCGGGCCCATGCGCGCACGCTGGCCGAACGCGAAGGCCTGGTGTTCGTGCACCCTTACGACGACGAAGCCATCGTGGCCGGGCAAGGCACGGTGGCGCTGGAAATGCTGGCCGTGCAGCCCGACCTGGAGGTGCTGGTGGTCGGTGTCGGTGGCGGCGGACTGCTGGCGGGCATGGCCACCGCTGCGCGCGCCATCAGCCCCGGCATCGAGATCTTCGGCGTGCAGGTGGAGCGCTTTCCCGCCATGTACAACGCCATCAAGGGCACCCATTTTCCGCAGGGCAACAGCACCATCGCCGAAGGCATGGCGGTGGGCACACCGGGACAGATCCCGCAGGCCATCATCGCGGCCAAGGTGAACGACATGCTGCTGGTGGACGAAGGCGACATCGAGCAGGCCATCGTGATGCTGCTGGAAATCGAGAAAACGCTGGTTGAAGGCGCGGGCGCCGCCGGCCTGGCCGCGCTCATCAAACACCCCGAACGTTTTGCAGGCAAAAAGGTGGGGCTGGTGCTGTGCGGCGGCAACATCGACCCGATGCTGCTGGCCTCCATCATCGAGCGCGGCATGGTGCGCGCCGGGCGCCTGGCGCGCATCCAAGTGAGCGCACGCGATGTGCCGGGCAACCTGGCGCTCATCACCGCCACCGTGGCCGAAGCGGGCGCCAACGTGGACGAGGTGCACCACCAGCGCGCGTTCACCCTGCTGGCGGCGCAGAACGTGTCGATCGAAATGGTGCTGCAGACGCGTGGCCGCGAACACATCCTGCAAGTGATCGAAAAGCTGCAGGCGGCGGGCTTCGAAACCGTGCGGCTCTGAGGCGTTTCGACCAGCGGCCTCTTCTGCATCTGCCGCGATCTTGGGGCAATCTGAGGCGTTCTCGGTATTTTTGTACCCATCCTGTGCGATCTCGCACACTTGGTTGACGCAGCGCCCGGGCCTCTGCCATCATGTAAGCGTGTGTGAACCGCTATTGGAGAACCGACATGAACATGAACGCCCTATGGGATTCGCTGCAGAACACGTTAGGTGCCCACATTCCCCAGCTGTTTGGTGCACTGCTCATCTTCGTGCTGGGCTGGTTCGCCGCCGTGGTCGTGCGTGCTCTGGCGCGCAAAAGCCTGGGCTTTCTGGGTGTGAACCACCGATTTGGCAAACTCACCGGCAAAGGTGTGGACATTGAAGGGGCGGTAGGCCTGGGCCTGTTCTGGCTGGTGATCCTGCTCACCCTGGCCGCGGTGTTCAATTCGCTCGACCTGGCGCTGGTGTCCGAACCTTTCGCCGCGCTCACCACCCAGCTGTTTGAATACGCGCCCCGCTTGCTGGGCGGACTGGTCATTGCCCTTGTGGCCTGGCTGGCCGCCAGCGTGGTGCGCGCCGTGGCGCAGCGCCTGCTCGACCACAGCACGCTGGACGAAAAACTGTCCGAACACGCCGGCATGGAACCCATCAGCGCGGGTCTGGCGAACGCCTTGTTCTGGCTGGTGATCCTGCTGTTCGTGCCCGCCGTGCTGGGCGCCTTGCAAATGGATGGCCTGCTCGATCCGCTGCGCGACATGATCGCCAAAACCCTGGACATGCTGCCCAACGCCGTGGCGGCCCTGGTGATCGGTGGCGTGGGCTGGATCGTGGCCACGGTGCTGCGCAAGCTCACCAGCAACCTCAGCCGCAGCGCCGGTGTGGACAACTTGGGCGGCAAGGCCGGTCTGGCCGACACGGTGCACCTGTCCAACGTGCTGGGCATGCTGGTGTTCGTGGCGGTGTTCCTGCCTTCGCTCATCGCCGCGCTCGACGCACTCAAGATCGAAGCCATTTCCAAGCCCGCCACCGACATGCTGGGCATGATCATGGCGTCGGTGCCGCACATCATCGCAGCCGGCCTGATCCTGCTCATCACCTGGCTGGTTGCGTCCTTCGCCGCCAAGCTGCTGGCCAGCCTGCTGGCCACGCTGGGCTTTGACACCTTGCCTGCCCACATCGGCCTGGCCCACGCGTTCGAGAAAACCAGCGCCTCCACCGCCGTGGGCCGCGTCGCGCTGTTCTTCGCCATGCTGTTCGCCACGGTCGAAGCGGCGGCGCAGCTCGGCTTTGGCCAGGTCAGCGACATCGTGTCCACCTTCATCCGCTTTGGCGCCGACATCCTGCTCGGCTCGGCCATCCTGGTGATCGGCTTCTGGCTGGCCAACGTGGCCTACGACGCCATCGACCGCGCCAGCGGCCCCAGCTCCAAGGGCCTGGCCCGCATTGGCCGCTTCGCCATCCTGGCGCTGGTGATCGCCATGGGCCTGCGCGCCATGGGCATCGCCGACGACATCGTCAACCTCGCCTTTGGCCTCACCCTGGGCGCCGTCGCGGTGGCCGTGGCCCTGGCTTTTGGCCTGGGAGGACGAGAGGCCGCTGGCAAGCTGACCGAACACTGGCTGGGCAAACTGCGTGGCAAAGACTGAGCCCGCAGCCGCCGTGTCGCAAGCACCAGGCAGCGCCATGGACGCCGAGCGCCTGCAAGCCCTGCTGCGCGACTGGTTTGCGCCCTGGGTGCAGGCGCTGGGGCTGCAGGTGCAAGGATTTGGCGAAGGCGAAGTCACGCTGCGCCTGCCGCAAAACCCGCAGCTCAGCCGCGTTGGTGGCATGGTCTGCGGGCAGGCCATGATGTCGGCCGCCGACACCGCCATGGTGCTGGCCATCGTCACCCAGTTGGGCGATCAGCGGCCCATGACCACGGTGCAGCTGAACACCAGTTTCCTCAAGCCACTGTCGGGCCAGGACGCGCTGGTCACCGCCCGCGTGATCCGGGCCGGCAAGAGCCTGGTGTTTGGCGAGATCGACATCGTCGGCGCCCAGGACGGCAAGAGCGTTTGCCGCGCCAGCACCACTTACGCCCTGCTCTGATCGGCAGCAAGAGATCGCCGATCGGCTTCTGCCCTTAAAATCGGGGCCATACACGACCCATTTCCGGAGAAAAGCATGTCCCACCCCGCATCCGACAACCACAGCGACCAACCACAAGACGTGGTGGAATCCATCGTTCCCTTGATGCCCATCGTGTTGCCGGTGGCCGGCGGCGTGCTGATTTTCCTGCTGGCTTTCATCGCCGTGTTCATGGCCTGAAGCCCCCCGCGCTCCCCGATCGGCCGAACGCCCGCCAGGGCCTTCGGCCTTTTTCACGCCTGCCAGCGGTCGGCCACCATTCACGAGCGACATGCGGCACCCCCAACCTCTTGATCCATGCATTAGGTTATGCGTGTTTTGCATGTAACTAGTTGGTAACTCGCAAGGGGCTTTCATAAAATCGTGGTCATGGGCGGCTCGCCCGGCAAACCCCGGGTCCACCGACCCGCTGTTTGGCCCCACCCGCTGCAACGCGATCCGCACCGCAGCCACGCGCCGACCCCCTATTTTGCAAAAGGGACCTCCAGACCGCTGCGGTTGTCACGCGCTGTGACCACCACAGCGGTCGCTGTTCTTGTTGCCCGCCGATTTTCAATTTCCGGAGTGCTTTTTCATGAATTCTCCCGCGATGCAGGGCCTCAATCTGAACGTGCCCGCTTACGTCAAACTCGCCCGTTTGATCGCCTGGGTGGCCGACATGGCCGCACTGTGCAAGCCCGACACCATTTACTGGTGCGACGGCAGCGACGAGGAATACAACCGCCTGTGCCAACAGTTGGTGGACGCGGGCACCTTCAAGAAACTGAACCCGGCCAAACGCGCCAACAGCTTTCTGGCCTGCTCCGACCCGTCCGACGTGGCGCGGGTGGAAGACCGCACCTACATCTGCTCCGAAAAGAAGGAAGATGCCGGCCCCACCAACAACTGGATGGCCCCCAACGAGATGCGCCAGACCTTGCAGCCGCTGTTTGACGGTTGCATGAAAGGCCGCACCATGTACGTGGTGCCCTTCAGCATGGGCCCGCTGGGCTCGCACATCGCCCACATCGGCATCGAATTGACCGACAGCGCCTATGTGGCGGTGAACCAGAAGCTGATGACCCGCATGGGCCGTGCCGTGTTCGATGTGCTCGGCACCGACGGCGCTTTCGTGCCCTGCATGCACACCGTGGGCGCACCGCTGGCAGAAGGCGAAAAGGACAGCAGCAGCTGGCCTTGCAACCCCAAGACCAAATACATCGTGCACTACCCGGAAACGCGCGAAATCTGGAGCTACGGTTCGGGTTACGGTGGCAACGCCTTGCTGGGCAAAAAGTGCCTGGCGCTGCGCATCGCCTCGAACATGGGGCGCGACCAGGGCTGGCTGGCCGAGCACATGCTGATCCTGGGCGTGACCAACCCCCAAGGCAAAAAGTACCACGTGGCGGCGGCCTTCCCCAGCGCCTGCGGCAAGACCAATTTCTCCATGCTGGTGCCGCCCGAAAGCGCGTTCGCCGGCTGGAGCGTCACCACCATCGGTGACGACATCGCCTGGATCAAACCGAACGCCGACGGCAAGCTGCTGGCCATCAACCCGGAAGCCGGTTATTTCGGCGTGGCGCCGGGCACCAACATGCACACCAACCCCAACTGCATGCGCTCGCTCGACCAGGGCGTGATCTTCACCAACGTCGCGCTCACCGACGACGGTGACGTGTGGTGGGAAGGCATGGAGAAGGACACCGGCCAGCTCCCGGCCCACCTGATCGACTGGCAGGGCAAGGACTGGACGCCGCAAATCGCCAAGGAGACCGGTGCCAAAGCGGCCCACCCCAACTCGCGCTTCACCGTGGCGGCCACCAACAACCCGGCTCTGGACCCCCAGTGGGACAACCCCGAAGGCGTGGTGATCGACGCCTTCATCTTCGGCGGCCGCCGCTCCACCACCGTGCCGCTGGTGACCGAAGCCCGCACCTGGACCGAAGGCGTGTACATGGCCGCCACCATGGGGTCCGAGACCACCGCCGCCGCCTTTGGCGCGCAAGGCGTGGTGCGCCGCGACCCCTTCGCCATGCTGCCCTTCTGCGGCTACAACATGAGCGACTACTTCCAGCACTGGCTGGACATGGAGCACAAGCTCAGCAGCCAGGGCCACGCCCTGCCCAAGATCTTCTGCGTGAACTGGTTCCGCAAGAATGCCGAAGGCAAGTTCGTCTGGCCTGGCTACGGCGAGAACATGCGCGTGCTCAAGTGGATGATCGACCGCCTGGAAGGCCAAGCCCAGGGCGAAGAAACCGCCTTCGGCACCGCGCCCAGCTACAACGAACTCAACTGGACCGGCCTGGACTTCAGCCCCGAGCAGTTCAAGACCGTGACCCAGATCGACAAGTCGGCCTGGGTGGAAGAGCTCAAGCTGCACGCCAGCCACTTCGAGCAACTGGCCTACCACCTGCCCGCCGCGCTGGTGGACACCAAGGCAGAACTGGAAAAACGCATGGCGGTCTGACCGCCGCGCACAAAAAAAGCCACCGGACACCGGTGGCTTTTTTTTTGAGCCCCCGGCGAGCCGTGGGGCTTTGAGCGTCGGGCTCAGATGTAGTAATAGTTCGCCGAGCGGGCGCGGCTGGCGGCGAGGTGGGACAGGTAGTTTTCCCAGGCCGATGTGGCAGGTGCCACACCCGTTTCAATGCCCAGCGGCGCCAGTGCCTCGCTGTAGCTCTGTGGCTCGCTCGTGACCAGCTGCTCAGCGCGGTCGCGGGCACATGCCAGCTCGGCCATCACACGGGGGTCGGTTTTCGCCAGGTCCATCAGGCGCTGATCGGCGCGCGATTCGGCAATCGATTGCGACCAGCTGTCCAGTGCACCCAGGGCGCGGCTGGCCAGGTTGCGGGCCGTATCGGCAAACAGCGCCAGAGCGGCAAACACCACCACCCACAGGGACACCCACAACAGGAACAATTGGCCATCGACCCAGGTGTTGATCAGGTGATCGGCCAGCACCGCCAAAGCAGCCACCACGGCGGCCAGCATGAGTGCGGCTAGACTGCGGCTGCCATCAAAGCCGCGACGCGCCCGGTCGGAGCCGGAAGCGGTAGAGGGCGCCAGGTTGGGACGACCGAGCAAATTCGCGGCAACTGCCGGGGAGGGGGAAACGATGCTGTTCATGTGGAACTCCTGCAAAAAGTCTTTTGGACAGGTGAATACTAGGGTAAACCCGATGTATGCGCCAGTTTATTTTTGTGATGTATTACATTCACACCAATGATGAATGATTTGAACTTCCGCACCCTGGACCTCAACCTCCTGCGGGTTTTTGACGAGGTCATGGCCGAGCGCAACCTCACGCGCGCGGCGCACAACCTGGCCATGACGCAGCCGGCGGTGAGCAACGCGCTCAAACGCCTGCGCGAAGTGCTGGGCGACGAGTTGCTGCGGCGCGCGGGCTACGGCGTGGAGCCCACGGCCAAGGCGCTGGCGATCTGGCCCACGGTGCGCGATGCCTTGCACCAGTTGCGCACCTCGCTGGCCCCGGGCTTGTTCGATCCGGCTAGCGCCCGCAACACCTTTGTGCTGACCATGGCCGACGCCACCGCCGCCAAGCTCATCCCAGGCCTGGTGGACATCCTCGAAACCGAGGCGCCGGGAGTGAACCTGCGCGTGCTGCCCCTGACCACGCGCGACCCGCGCCAGCTGCTGGAGTCCGGTTCGGCCGACTTGGCGGTCGGGCATTTCCCCGGTGTGCTGGCCGAACTGGGCGCGACACACCTGCAAGAGTCCAGCCCCCGGTTCTTGCACCAGCGCCTGTACGACGGCGAATACGTGGTGGTGATGCGGCGCGGCCACCCCCTGGCCAACCAGCCCCTGAGCCTGGACGCGTATTGCAATGCGCGCCACCTGCTGGTGAGTTTTTCGGGGCGGCCCTTTGGTTTTGTCGACGAAGCCCTGGCTGCCTGTTCGCGCCAACGCCGGGTGGTGCTCACGGTGAACCAGTTTTTCACCGCCGGCCGTGTGGTGGCCAGCACCGACCTGCTCACCGTGCTGCCACGCCATTTTGTGGGTGCCACCGGCATGGAAAACGAGCTCTCGCTGAGCGACTTGCCGCTGGCCGTGCCCTCGGTGCACGTGGACGCCGTCTGGCACCGCCAGGCCTCGCACAGCAGCACCCACCGCTGGTTGCGCCAGGGGGTGGAGCGCGCCGCCAACCTGTGCTTCGGCCGAGGCGACGCGACCAGCGGCGTGGTGCCCGCGGCATGAAACTGCAACTGCTCAGCGACCTGCACCTGGAAGCCAACCCCGGCTTCGTCGCCCAACCCGCGCCGGACGCCGACATGCTGATCCTGGCCGGCGATATCGGCTCCTACCAGACCCGGCGCGACGGCAGCGTGTTCGACGAACCCGACTGGGGCTTGCAACGCTTTTCCCCGCTCGCGTCCTACGCCGCCTGGCCGGTGCCGGTGGTGTTCGTGCCCGGCAACCACGAGTACGACGGATTGGACGTGGACCAGGTGCACGCGGGCTTGCGCGCGGCCTGCGACCGCCTGGGCATTCGGTGGCTGGAGCGCGAGGTGCTGGAGCTCGACGGCCTGCGTATGTTGGGCACCACCTTGTGGGCCGACTACGATGCCTTGGCCGATCTGCCCGCCGCAGCGCCGGCCACTGGCGCCGGGAGCGGGACCGGAGCCCACGGCAGCTTGCGCGGCAAACCCATGGCGATCCCGTCGCCCCGGTTGGACCCGCTGACCCACCGCCTGCGGCAACGGGAAAAGGCGTTTCGGGCCGCGAATTTTTACCTCAGCAAGATGGATGGTCGGCGCGGCGGGGCCTTGTTTGACGCCGCCGCCATGCGCGAACTGGCGCTGGAATGCCAGGACTGGCTGCGCCAGGCGCTGGTCCAGCCGTTTGATGGCAGCACCGTGGTGGTGACGCACTTCGCGCCCACGCTGCACAGCGCCGACCCGCGTTACGGGCTCTCGCCGGGGACGGCCGGGTTTTGCAACGCGCTCGACGAACTCCTGCCCCAGGCCGACCTCTGGCTGCACGGCCATTTGCATTGCCCACAAGACCAGCAAGTGGGCCGCTGCCGCATCGTGGCCAACCCGATGGGCTACGCCAGCAAGGGCGAACAAGCCGCCTTCGACCCCTTGCGCGTGATCGAGGTACCGGCGCCACAGCTTGCGCCAGCGCAAGCCGCCACGCGTTCAAAGCCCTACACTGAAACACGATGAACACCCGAAGGAGACCAACATGAAAATCCTGCTCGCCGTGGACGGCAGCACCTTTACCAAGAAGATGCTCGCCTACCTCACCACGCACGACGAACTGTTCGGCCCCCACAACCAGTTCACCCTGTTCACCGCGCAATCGCCGCTGCCGCCGCGCGCGCGCGCCGCGGTCGGCGCCGACATTGCCAACGGCTACTACGCCGAAGCGGCAGAGAAGGTGACGGCGCCGGTGCTCAAGTTCCTGCAGCGCCATGGCATGGAGCCGAAGGTGGTTCACAAAGTGGGTGCGCCCGGCGAGCTGATCGCCAAAACCGCCAGCGCCGGCAAGTTCGACCTGGTGATGATGGGTTCACACGGCCATGGCGCCCTGGGCAATCTGGTCATGGGCTCGGTGGCCACCCAGGTGTTGGCGCACTGCAAAACGCCGGTCTTGCTGGTGCGCTGAGTCCGCGCAAACGCGGTGCTACGCCGTGGCGGGCCGCAAATGCTGCACCGCCGCCTGGCGCAAGGCTTTGCTCAGATCGTCCAGCACGTCCGAACTCAGGTTCCAGCAATGCCAGTGCAAGGCCACGCTGAGCCGGTGGCGTGGCGCCAGATTGACCAGTTGGCCGCTGCTCAAGTGTTCGCGCACCCGCAGTTCGGGCAGCACGCTCACACCCCAACCGGCCTGGACCGCGCGCAACTGCCCTTCGGATGAGGGCACAAACATGTGCTTGAGCATGACCCG
>NZ_JBFJMY010000052.1:0-15807 GCF_041633695.1 Hydrogenophaga sp. | reverse complement strand
GCCTGTGGGTGAAGTTCCAGCAAACCATCCAGCAAAAAATGCCCCCAGCCAAGCTGCGCCTGCTGCTGGCACTGCCGCTGGTGGGTGGACTGGTGCGCCGCAAGATCCAGAAAGCCCTGGGCCTGGACCAATGCCGTTTCGCCGCCGGTGGCGCGGCCCCGATGCCGGTGGCGTTGCTGGACTGGTACCGCATGCTCGGCATCGCCATCAACGAAGGTTATGGCATGACGGAGAACCTGGCCGTGTCGCACCTCACCTTGCCTGGACACGACCAACGCGGCAGCGTGGGACCGGCTTACGAAGGCGTGCAAGACCGCATCGCCCCCGACAGTGGCGAAATCCAGATGCACAGCCCCGCGCTGATGCTGGGCTATTACAAAGAGCCCGGGCAAAGCCAGGACGCCTTCACACCCGACGGCTGGCTGCGCACCGGCGACAAAGGCCATATCGATCCGAACGGCAACCTGCACATCACCGGCCGGGTGAAAGACCTGTTCAAAACCAGCAAGGGCAAATACGTCGCGCCGGCCCCGATCGAAGACAAGCTGGTGATGCACGAAGCGGTGGAAGCCTGTGTGGTGACCGGTGCCAACCTGGGCCAGCCACTGGGCATCGTGATGCTGAACGCCGATTTTGCGGAGCGTGCACAAAACCCCGATGCGCGCGCCGCGCTGCAAGCTTCGCTGACAGAGCACCTCAAGGGCATCAACGCGGCACTCGATCCCCACGAACAACTGCAATGCATCGTGGTAGCCAGCACCGCCTGGACGGTGGAGAACGACATCATCACGCCCACCTTCAAGGTCAAGCGCAACCGCATCGAGGATTTGTACAGCGCCCAGTACGAGAACTGGGAAAACACCGGTCAGAAAGTGATCTGGACCTCCTGACACTGCTGAGGCAGCGCGCGGATACGCCCGAACGGCCGCTCTCCCGGCACGGTGGTGGGCCGCGCCGGGCACATTGGCTAGGATAGGGGCTTTGGCGAAGTGCGCACCGGCAAGCGCCGCCGTGCGCCACGACCCGCGACACAAGGAACCCTCTTCCATGCACATCCTGCTGACCGGCGCCGCCGGGTTCATTGGCATGCACACCGCGCAGCGTTTGCTGGCGCGCGGCGACACGGTGGTCGGCATCGACAACCTCAACGACTACTACGACGTGGCCTTGAAGCAGGCCCGCCTGCAAACCCTGGAAGGCCAAAGCGGTTTCCAGTTCATGCCCGTCGATGTGGCCGACCGCCAGGCGATGGCCCAATTGTTCGACACGCAGCACTTTGACGCCGTGGTGCACCTGGCGGCGCAGGCCGGGGTGCGCTATTCGATCAGCCACCCGCTGGCCTATATCGACAGCAACCTCACCGGCTTCGGGCACATCCTCGAAGGCTGCCGCGCACAAAAAGTGCGGCACCTCGTGTACGCCTCCAGTTCCAGCGTGTATGGCGGCAATACCAAGATGCCGTTTGAAGAAACCGATGCGGTGGACAGCCCGGTGAGCCTGTACGCGGCGACCAAAAAGGCCAACGAGCTGATGGCGCACACCTACAGCCACCTGTACCAGTTGCCGACCACGGGTCTGCGCTTCTTCACCGTATATGGTCCCTGGGGCCGGCCCGACATGGCCTACTTCCTGTTCACCAAGGCCGTGCTGGCGGGTCAACCGATACAAGTCTTCAACCACGGCCAGATGAAGCGCGACTTCACCTACATCGACGACATCGTCGAAGGCGTGCTGCGTGTGCTCGACAAGCCTGCCACCCCGCAAGCACCGGGTGGCCCGCCGTACCGGATCTTCAACATCGGCAACAACGATCCGGTCGCCCTCATGGACTTCATCGGCTGCCTGGAAAAGGCCTTGGGGAAATCCGCCGTGAAGACGTTTCTGCCGATGCAAGACGGCGATGTGCCCGCCACCTATGCCAGCACCGACGCGCTGCGCGATTGGGTCGGCTTTTCACCCTCCACCCCGCTGCAACAAGGCATTGACCGCTTTGTGGCGTGGTACCACCGCTACTACAAGGCCTGACGCCACCCATCTGGCCGGGCGCTGTGGGCGCCGGTCCCGCGCCGGGCTGGCGGGCGGTTCAGCCGAGGTCTTCGCCCAGGCGGTCCAGCACGCCCCGGGCGCCGGCTTCGCACAAATTCATCACCCGCTCAAAACCCGCGGCGTTGCCGTAATAGGGATCGGGCACCTCGGTTTCTTCGGGCCACCGCGCAAATGGCAGAAACAGCTGCAACTTGTGCAGCAAATGGGGCGGGCAGCCTGCCTCGAGTTGACCCAGGTTGTCGCGGTCCATGGCCAGAATCAGATCGAAACGCTCAAAATCGGCCGCCACCACCGGTCTGGACCGTTGTTTCTGGATCTGCCCATAACCCCGGCTCATTGCAATCGCCACGGCGCGCGGATCGGGCTTTTCGCCCTGGTGTCCGGCATAAGTGCCGGCCGAATCGACCGCCATCCGCTGCGACCACCCCCGCCGCTCCAATTCGGCCATCAACACGCTGGCCGCCAATGGTGACCGGCAAATATTGCCCATGCACACCGCAAGTATTCTGAACATGTAGCCATACCCGTCTAAAAAACAAAACCCGCATCTTGCGGGTTTTGCCAGAGCGATCTGTAATCTTTTGTATTAAATACAATCCATTTGTCGCAGAAAATGGATTCTATGCAACTCAAATGAGAATTGCATAACGGACCGTTCCTTAAATCAGGAACTCGTCCATGCTCTTGCCCTGAGCCAATACCGCACGCACCCACTCGGGCTTGCGGCCTGGGCCGCCAGCCCACAGCTCGCCATTCGGGCCACGGTACTTGGGCGCGGCGCTGGACTTGGATTTGGCGGCTTTCTTGCCACCCGAAGCGCCACCCAGATCGGCGGTGGTGATACCGAACTGCTTCATTTTGGCTTTGATGTCCGCAATCACCGAAGACAGCTCTTCTTTGCGCGCCTGCTCTGCCTGAGCCATCAGGGTCTGGGCCTGGGCCATGAGTTCTGAATAGGTTGCCATTAAGTAGGTCCTTGATGCAAATATTTAATTGGATGTTTGAAACAGCACCTAACCGGTGCTGTTGCGCATTCTAATGCTTATTGCCTTCATGGGTCCACTCTTGCAGCTCCACCGGCAATTGCGCCTGCAATTCCATCTCGACGCCCGTCACCGGGTGTTTGATGCGCAATCGCCAGGCGTGCAAAAACATGCGTTTCAGTCCCAGGCGAGCCAATTGGCGGTTGAGTTCGAAATCGCCGTATTTGTCGTCACCCACAATCGGGTGGCCGGCGCTGGCCAGGTGCACCCGAATCTGATGGGTGCGCCCGGTTTTGATGGTGACTTCCAGCAAAGTCAGGCCTTCGGGATAGGCCAGGGCCAACACCGCAGGCACCGGCACCGGGTGCAAAACCCGCACCAGCGAAACCGAACGCATGCCATCCGGGTGGTCCGCCGGCACCACCTTGACCCGCCGCTCGCCGTCGGGCAACAGGTATTTGTGCAGCGGCTGGTCCAGCACTTTGCGGTTGCCCGGCCACAGGCCTTTGACCAAGGTGACATAGGTTTTACCGGTTTCGCGTTCGCGAAACTGGTCTTGCAAGGCCTTGAGCGCGCTGCGCTTCTTCGCCACCAGCAACAAACCGCTGGTCTCCCGGTCCAGCCGGTGCACCAGTTCGAGCAAGCGCGCTTCGGGTCTGGCCTGGCGCAGTTGTTCGATCACGCCAAAGCTCACCCCGCTGCCGCCGTGCACCGCCACGCCCGCCGGTTTGTCGATCGCCAGAAAAGCCTCGTCTTCGAAAACCACCGGAAATTGGCGCGCCGGCGCCGGATGGCTGGCTTTTTCCGCCACCCGCTCAGAGATCCGAACCGGTGGCAGGCGCAGCACATCGCCCGCCTGCAAACGGTCGTCTGCGCTCACCCGGCCCTTGTTGCGCCGCACCTCGCCGGAACGGATGATGCGGTAGATATGGGTCTTGGGCACACCCTTGAGCGTGCGGATGAGAAAGTTGTCCAGCCGCTGACCGGCCGTTTCTTCGTCCACGGTGACGAATTGGACTGCGGGGGTGGATGGGGCAGCAGACATGTGGAGGCGACGCGGAATCGAAGAAAAGACAGAACCCACAAAGCGGGGGGAGCGCACTATAATGTGCTTCGCCAGTCGAATGCCGTAAATGATTGATTTGTTTGAGTTTAAGCCAGTCACCCCAGGCAGGTGCCGCCAACCTGAGATGTTGGTGGCCCGATTGGGCAGAATTGCCAGCCACTGCACCCGGCGCCGGACGCCGCATCTTTGATAGGCCATGAAGTGGCCAGATGCCTCCCCGGTGCGTGTTGACGCAGTGGTAGAACCCGTCAGAAAAACCCGAACTCGAATACGGAATACCCCAATCATCCAGCCGCGCTCCCGAGGCGCGACAAGCCACCAACGAAAGCGGCTGGGTGAGGACGAAGTGAAGACAGAGACATACCCGGCGAGATCCATGTCCCCGACAGCCATCCCGCCCTCCCTGTTCACCCACCTCCACGCGCCTACGCCCTGACCCGGTTGTTCGACGCGGCACGCAGCAGCGTGCCCCGCCCATCGAACATGCACCCGCACAACGGGTGAACGCCGGGTCCGCGGCTCTCCGGCAATTCCTCCCCCCGTTCGTGCTTTTCCGCAGGTTCTTGGCATGTCGGTGACCGGGTCCGCCCGGCCGCCATTCCAGTGTCTGACTTAAGGAAAACACATCATGAAACGGATGTTGATCAACGCCACACAGGCAGAAGAGCGCCGCCTGGCGATCGTCGATGGGCAAAAACTGCTCGACTACGAAATCGAAATCGAAGGGCGCGAACAGCGCAAAGGCAATATCTACCAAGCGGTCGTGACCCGCGTCGAGCCCTCGCTCGAAGCCTGTTTCGTCGACTACGGCGAAGACCGCCACGGTTTTCTGCCGTTCAAGGAAATCTCGCGCCAGTATTTCGCGCCCGGCGTGTCGGTCAACCAGGCCCGCATCAACGACGTGATCAAAGAGGGCCAGTCCCTGCTGGTGCAAGTTGAAAAAGAAGAGCGCGGCAACAAAGGCGCTGCGCTGACGACCTTCGTCAGTCTGGCCGGTCGTTATGTCGTGCTCATGCCCAACAACCCGCGCGGCGGTGGCGTCAGCCGCCGCATCGAAGGCGAAGACCGTCAGGAGCTGAAGGCGGCTCTGGACCAGCTCGAATACCCCAACGGCATGAGCATCATCGCCCGCACCGCGGGCATTGGCCGCGACGCGGCCGAGCTGCAATGGGACCTGAACTACCTGCTGAAACTGTGGACCGCCATCGACGGCGCTTCCCAAGGTGGCAAGGGCGCCTTCCTGATCTACCAGGAGTCGAGCCTGGTGATCCGCGCCATCCGCGATTACTTCAACAGCGACATCGGTGAGATCCTGATCGACACCGACGACATCTTCGAGCAAGCGCACCAGTTCATGGCGCACGTGATGCCCGAGCACGAGCACCGCGTCAAACGCTACCGCGACGACGCGCCGCTGTTCAGCCGCTTCCAGATCGAACACCAGATCGAAACCGCCTACAGCCGCACAGTCAATCTGCCCAGCGGCGGCGCGATTGTGATCGACCAGACCGAAGCCCTGGTGGCGGTGGACGTGAACTCGGCCCGCGCCATCAAGGGCGGTGACATCGAAGAGACCGCAACCCGCACCAACCTGGAAGCCGCCGACGAAGTCGCGCGCCAGGCCCGTCTGCGCGACCTTGGCGGTCTGATCGTGATCGATTTCATCGACATGGACGAAAGCAAGAACCGCCGCGAAGTGGAAAACCGCTTGCGCGACGCGCTGCGCCAGGACCGCGCCCGTGTGCAGTTCGGCTCCATCAGCAAATTCGGCCTGCTCGAAATGAGCCGCCAGCGCCTGAAGCCCGCCCTCAACGAAGGCGCTTCCATCCCCTGCCCGCGTTGCGGTGGTTCCGGCCACATCCGCGACACCGAAAGCTCGGCGCTGCAGATTCTGCGCATCATCCAGGAAGAGTCGCTCAAGGACAGCACGGCCGCCGTCCTGGTGCAAGTGCCAGTCGAAGTGGCCAGCTTCCTGTTGAACGAGAAGCGCACCGAGATCACCAAGATCGAACTCAAGCAGCGCATCAACGTGCTGCTGGTGCCCAACAAGTCGCTGGACACGCCCAACTACAAGCTCGAGCGCCTGAAGCACGACGACCCGCGGCTGGACAACCTGGACGTGAGCTACAAGATGGCCGACGAGCCCGATGACGTCGCCACCTTCACCCGCCGCAGCCAGGAACGCAGCAACAAGCAAGAACCGCTGATCAAGGGCGTGCTGCCCGATGGTCCGGCACCGGTCGCGCCGCCGCGCCCCGAAGCCGCTGCGCCTGCGCCTCAAAAAGCACCGGTGGTCGCACCGGTCCAGCGCGCGGCAGCGGCTCCGGCCGAAACCGGCTTCTTTGGCTGGATCAAAGGCCTGCTGGGCCTGGCCTCTTCCACGGTCATGCCACCCACCGTCGCCCCGGCACCCGCACCGGCTCCAGCCCCTGGCGCCAGAACCGGCGGGTGCGATGAGCGCAGCGATGGTCGGCGCGACGGACGCGGGCGCGGTGGCCGCAACGCCGAAGGCCGCAGCGGTCGCGGCGAGGGCCGCAACGCCCGTGGTGAAGGCCGCGATGGCGACAACCGCAACGGCAACGGCAACGAAGCGCGCCAGGACGGGCGTGGAGAAGGTCGCGGTGAAAACCGCAACGAAGGCCGAGGCGAAGCACGCGGTGAAGGCCGTGGCGAACAGCGCGACGGACGCCAGGGCGAGCGCCGTGGCGAATCGCGCGGTGGCAACCGCCGCGATGGCCGTCGCAACGAAGCCAGCACGGAAACGCAAGAAAACAGCGTCGATGCAAGCGGCGTGACCGTGGACAACGCCGCGCCAGCAACGGGCGACAACCAGCGCCGTGGGCGTGGCCGTGGTGGCGACAGCCGCCGCCGCTCGGGCGCCGACCAGGCTCAGGGTGCCGCAGCTCAAGCGCAGGACCTGCATGCCCAACCGGTGGAGCAAGAGAACGCCGCCGCTGAAGCATCGCCGAGCAACGAAGGTGATGCAGACAACGCCGCACCCCGCGCACCGCGTGAACGCCGCAGCCGCGACCGTTATGGCCGCGACCGCCGCGACCGCGCACCGCGCGAAGAATCGTCTGAAGCGGCGCAGGACAGCGTGGCCGAGACCGGTGTACCAGAGACCCAGGCACTGGCTGTCGAGGAGCACCCGATTCCTCAGGGCCGCAGCAGCTACTTCAGCGCGCCCGTGGAAACCGAAGTGCCAGCCCGCAGCGAACCAGTTGCGAGCCCGGTCGCCGCAGCGCCTGCGCCACAGGAGCCCGTGGCGGTTCTGACGCCACCCGCCGTGGCGCCTGCAGCTCCACAGGCCAGCACGGTAGCGCCAGAGCCAGTGGCTCCAGCGGTCACCTTGCCAACGCCTGCCCAGCCAGCCGCACCTGCCGTCGCGGCAGCGGTTGTCGAGTCCGGCCTGCCCAAGGTGCAGGACTTCGAGTTGTTGGTGGACGACCTGCAGCAAGTGGCGCAAGCCAGTGGGCTGGAGTGGGTCAACTCCAACCCGGACAAGATCGCTCAGGTACAGGCCGCGATCGCCGCCGAGCCCAAGCCCGTGCATGTGCCGCGCGAAATCCAGGCGGTTGCGGTGGTTGAAGACGGCCCATTGGTGCTGGTGGAAACCCGCAAAGACCTGCGCGACATGAAGCTGCCGTTCGAGTCCTGAACCCAAGCCCTCGGTGAACGAAAAAGGCCGGTCGCATGACCGGCCTTTTTTCCGTCTATTTCACGCCACCTACCCCGGCCCAACCCGCGACGGCTACTGCACGAAAACGCCCCTCGACCACTCACCGGCACACGGCCAGAGCCTTCAAGCGCGCCAACCCACCGCCCGTGCAAAGGGTATCGACCACGACCACACTGCGTTGGAACGCAGGCATGAGGCCACCATCAGGATTCAAAAATGTACAGGCGCTGTGTGTGGTGTGCAACCACACCGCTGGGCTGACGTCCCGGCGCTGTATCTGCGCCGGGCTTCAGCAGCCTTGGATGCAGGGCCTGTTCACACTATTTTTCCAAGTGCGAACAGGCCCTAGTTGCCCTGGATCTGCGCGGCGCGCTTCCAGGCGCTCTGGGCAGCGGCTTCGTCACCGCGCTCTTCGGCCAACAGGGCCAGGGAGCACCAGGTGTTGCGCAGCAAGCCGGGTTCCTTCAAGGTGTGGCTGGCCTGGCCCAGCAATTGGGCCGCTTTGCCCCACAGCTGGCGCTGCATGCAGGTCTGGCCCGCCAGGTATTGCAGATAGGCGTTGTTGGGCAATTGGCGTTGCAGCTGCTCGACACGCGCCAGCCAGGCGGCGTCCAGCGTGTCCGCCCCCTGCTCCAGCGCAACCACCAATTGGCGCTGCTGCAGCGGCTCCAGCGACTGGAAGTGTTGCCACACGGGTTCCAGCCAGCCACGCACCAGAGTAGCGGTCTCGGTGCGGTCTGCATCGGTCGCATCCGGGCGCTGGCGCAGCAACTGGTTGGCACGCGTGGACACCGCCAGCGCCAATTCGGACGTCTTGCGTTCATCGGCGTGCAGGCTTTTCCAGACCGTGCGCAGCTGGTTCAAATCGTGGGCTTCGCGCAGCGTATCCGTGGCCAGGCCTCGCACAATGCTGCGCGAGGCCTCGGGCGAAAAAGCCCGGTGCTTGGCCAGCAGGCGTGCGGTGTCCAGCGCATCGGCGGTGGCGCCGCCCAGGCGCGCCACGCGCAGCTTCAGGCGCAGCGCCTGGACGCGGCGGGAAGCGCCCTGCGGCAACAGTGCCAACTGGTCGCGCGCACCGGCCGCATCACCATCTTCCACCGCCCAACGCACCGACCGCAGCAACACGCCTTCGTAGGCCTCGGGTGCGTGGCGGGCCAGCTCCGGGTCCATGGCGGCTTGCAGGTGTTCGTCCCGGCGGCCACGGTCCTGCAAGGACTGCGCGCTTTCGGCGATCAGCAAATGGGCCAGCACCTGCAACTGCTCGCCCCGCAAACCATGGCTATCGGGCAGCGCCTTGAGTTGCGACAAGGCGTGGTCGGCAGAAGATTGGGCCCGCACAAAACGACCCGAAAGCTGGTTGGACAAGGCGTCCATGAGCGCACCCACCACCGAGCGTTCGATCTGCTGGTTGCGCCAGCGCTGGGCCTGCAGGGGCAGCTCGCGCAAGACGGCGATGCCGCGCATCGCCGCGTAAATCACCACAAATCCGGTGATCAGGCAAAACAGCAGCAGATTGAAAGAAAAATCGACCCGATACGGCGGCCAGAAAACCGTGACCAGGGCCTGGTTGTGCCCGACCAGCATGGCCAGGGCCACCGCCACCGCCGCCAGGCCCAGCAGCCAGAACACGCTGCGCATGGCGCCACGTTGTTTATGGCGCATCAGCGACCACCCGCAGCCGCTGCCAGAGCGGCCAATGTTTCGTCGGGCCGGGGCAGTTCATTGCCAACCAGATCGATGCGCAACTGGCGCAAGGTGGTTTGTGCACCCGCGACCTGGGGCGAGGACGCTTCGAAATAGCGCCCGACAGCCGATTCCACCGCCGCCATGTCGGAGCGCACCGATGCCCATTGCCGCGCCAGCAAGCCCAGACGGGCGTTGAGCAGTTGGAGCTTGAGGTTCTCGCGCAGAAAAAAGGCCTGTTCGGGCGCGAGCAAGGCGGCTTCTGGCCGGTCGATGCGGCTGACCCGCACCAGCTCACGCCCGCTTTGCGTCATATCGGCCCAGGCCTTGGCCCAAGCCGCGTCCCACCAGCTCGTGACGCGGGCCCAACCCTGGCTCAACCCACCGGGAGCGCCGTCCGCAGGCCCCACCGGATCGGTAGGCCCCGTGGGGGCCACTGCCTCAGCAGGACTCGGCTCGGTGACAGCAGCGACCACACCCACTGGTGGGGTGCTCGCCGTCGACGGCCTTGTTTCGGGGGCGCTGCTCTGCGCTTTTTGCTGCGGCTTGCTGGCTGGCGAACCTCGGCCCACCTGGTTTTGCACCGGCCATTGATCGACCTGCCGGGTCAGCTCGTCCAGCCGCGCCACCAACGACGGTATATCGGCCAGCGAAGCGCTGCGGATGCGCTCGAGATCGCGCGATATGGCCCGCTGCACCGGGTTGAGCCGGGGCTGCGCGGCGCGGGCAATGCGTTGATCTGCGGCCTGCAGGGCCGACACCAGAGGCTGGGCGCTGCCGGTGAGCTGCGATTGCTGCTGGGCCAGGCGCAGCGCGGACTCGATGTCCTGCACCAGGTTGTCGTCGCGCGAGCGCGACAGGGTCAGCATCAGCTCTTCCAACTGGCTGCGCTGCAGGCTGACCTCCGACAAGCGCAGCTCGGCCACGGACAGCCGGGCTTGCAATTCGTGGGTCAGGGCCTCGGCCTGCGAAGCCAGGGTGCGGGCTTCCACCGCCTGTTTGGACGTGTCCTGGCTTTGCCGCGCCAGTTCCTGTTGCGTCAGGGCCAGCTTTTGCCATTGCAGGCCCGCCAGGGCGATGGCAATGACCGCAACCAGCAAGGCCAGCAAGCCGACCCAAAGCCCGGCGCCGCGCGCTGCGGGTGCCGTGGCGGTGGGTGGCGCTTCTGCGGGCGCGCGCGGCGCTGCTGCAACCGAGGGGGCAGCTGCCGCAGTGGGTGCCGCAGACGGCGTGGGGGTGGCCGGTATCACCGGTGGTGTGGTTTCGCTCATGGTTTTCTCCACACCGATTCTAGAGTGCTCAGCACGTCGGCCAAGGCGGGGCGCGTTTCAACCACGCGCGAAAACCCGGCGGCACGTGCGGCGGCGGCGATGCGGGGGTGTGTGACCAGCGCGGCGCAGCGGTCCCAGGCCAGCTCGGGCGCCGCGTGCACCAGGTGGTCCAGCGCCTCGGAGCTGCTGAACAGCCACAGACTGCTGGCCGATGTGGCCTGGTTCAACAAGGCCCGGTCTGTGGTCGAAAACACCGGTGCCCGCCGCTCGTAAGCCACGCAGGCGCTCAGCTGCGCTCCCCGTGACTGGATTTGCTGGATCATCCAGTCGCGCCCACTGCCACCCAGGCCCGGTTCGGCCGGCACTTGTGCGCCCGGCGAGACGCCCCGCACCAGCAGAATCTGCCGCCCGGGCCGGACCTGTGGCGCCACCACCGCCCAAAGCGCTTCGGAGTCGAACTGGCTGGCATCGGCGGGGGGCGCGTCGATGCGTGCGGCGTCCACGCCCAGGCGCACCAGGGCCTGGGCCGTGCCCGGCCCCGGCGCCCACAAGCGCGGGCCTTCGGTCGCACCACGAGCCGGCAAAGACCCGGCGGCAAAAAAGTGCTGCACCGCTGCGCCACTGACAAAAAACACCGCGTCCACCGAATGCCAGTGCTGGCGCCAATGGGCCAACGACGCGAGGGTGGCGGCATCTTGCGGAACACCGATCTCGATCAGCGGCAAGGCCTGGGCCGGCCAGCCTTGTTCGCACAAGGCCTGCACCCAGCGCCCGGCCTCGGCCGCCGGACGCGTCACCACCAGGTGTTGCAGGCGCTGCGCCCCAGATCCGCCCGAGCCCGGCGGCGTCGCGGCCGTACACACGGGAAAGCTGGGCACACGGACCAAGCCTCAGGCCCCGGCCACGGCAGGCTGGGCGCCCGCCTGCTGCAAGGCCTCGGCCACCCGCTGACCCAAGGCTTCGGCCTGGATGAGCGTGCGCACATCGCCCGTCTCGCCCACCCGCACCACGGCGCGTTGCGACAGTGGGTCGCCCCAGGCCGCGTCCAGGCGCAATTGGTGCTCACCGGACCAGTCGGCATACGCCGCCAAGGGCATGGAGCAGCTGCCACCCATGGCCCGCGAAACGGTGCGTTCGGCCGCGACACGCAACCAGGTCGGCATGTGCACCAGGGGCGCGAGCAGCTCCACCAGGTCGGTGCGGTCGGCCCGCACCTCGATGCCGAGCGCGCCCTGCCCGGCGGCGGGCAAGGACTCTTCCACGGAAAAAACATGGCGGATGCGGTCGGACAAACCCAACCGCTTGAGCCCGGCGGCAGCCAGAACGATGGCGTGGTACTGGCCTTCGTCGAGCTTGCGCAAACGGGTGTCGAGGTTGCCGCGCAGCGGCTCGATGCGCACGTCGCCACGGCCCAAGAGGTCCAGCGCCTCGCGCAACAGCACCTGGCGGCGCAGGCTGGAGGTGCCCACCACCGCATCCGGCGGCAAATCGGCCAGCCCCTGGCACGCCGGCGAAACCCAGGCGTCGCGCGGGTCTTCGCGCTCCATCACGCAGGCCAGTACAAAACCAGCGGGCAAGTCCATGGGCACGTCTTTGAGCGAATGCACCGCGATGTGTGCCCGCCCCTCTTCCAGCGCCAGTTCCAGCTCCTTGACGAACAAACCTTTGCCACCCACCTTAGACAGGCTGCGGTCCAGGATCTGGTCACCCTTGGTTGTCATGCCCAGCAAGTCCACCGGGCAGCCCAGTTGCTCCAGCAGGTTTTTCACGTGTTCGGCCTGCCAAAGCGCAAGCCGGCTTTCGCGGGTGGCGATGGTCAAGGGGGAGGGAGAGGGAAGCTGAGAACGGGGCACGGCGCAAGATCAAAAACACCGGGCGGACCTGTGTATCCCGTACCCGGTTGGTAACTGAAAAACAACACGGGATGCTAGCATGGCGCTTGCAAAATGCCCGGCCCCACGGCCTGCAACCGCCCCCGCGTGTTCTGCACGCGCCGCGTCTTGACCCTACAGATCCAACTGGTAAACCCATGAGCCGACCGACTGCCCATCCCGCCAAGGCCGCCCTGCTGCGCCGCGCCCCCGTCCGCAAAACCCCCAAATCCCCGGATGCGACGGACAAGGACCAGCCCCTGATCGATGACATCCGCCTGCTCGGACGCATTCTGGGCGACGTGATCCGCGAGCAAGAAGGCCAGGCCGCGTTCGACCTGATCGAACAGATTCGCCAACTCTCGGTGGCCTTTCGGCGCCACGACGACCAGGAGGCCGACCGCAGCCTGAAAAAGCTGCTGAAAAAGCTCAGTGGCGACCAGACCGTGAGCGTGATCCGCGCCTTCACCTACTTCAGCCACCTGGCCAATCTGGCCGAAGACCGGCACCACATCCGGCGCCGCGCCGTCCACGCACGCAGCGGTGAATTGCAAGAAGGCAGCCTGGCGCTGGCCTTGCAACGCATCCAGAAAGCCGGCATCGCGCCCGCCACCGTGCTGAAGTCGCTGGAACACAGCCACATCTCGCCCGTGCTCACCGCCCACCCCACCGAGGTGCAGCGCAAAAGCATTCTGGACGCCGAACGTGCCATTGCCCGCTTGCTCGCCGAGCGCGAGAACCGTTTGCCCAGTGAACTGGCCGACAACGAGGCCCAGATACAAGCCCGGGTGATCCAGCTGTGGCAGACACGCTTGCTGCGCTTCACCAAGCTCACCGTGGCCGACGAGATCGAAAACGCGCTGAGTTATTACGAAGCCACCTTTCTGACGCAGATCCCCCGCCTCTACCAGGACCTGGAAACCGGATTGGGTGCCGAAGGCGAAACCACGCCCACCGTGGCGCCGTTTCTGCACATGGGGCAATGGATCGGTGGCGACCGCGACGGCAACCCCTTTGTCACGGTGGACACGCTGCAACTGGCCTTGCACAGCCAGGCCGAGATGGTGCTGCGCCACCACCTCACCCAGGTGCATTTGCTGGGCGGTGAGCTGTCGGTGTCCGCGATGCTGTCGCAGGTCACGCCGGCCATGCAAGCGCTGGCCGAGCGCTCACCCGACACCAACGCCCACCGACAGGACGAACCCTACCGGCGCGCCCTCACCGGCATGTACGCCCGCCTGGCCGCCACGCTCACCACCCTCACCGGCAAAGAAGCGGCACGCCACGCGGTCGCGCCGCAAGACCCTTACGCCAGCGCGCAGGAATTCCTCACCGACCTGCGCACCATCGAAACCTCTTTGATCTCGCACCACGGCGCTGCGCTGGCCCGCGCACGCCTGCGCCCGCTGATCCGGGCGGTCGAGGTGTTCGGCTTCCACCTGGCCACCATCGACCTGCGCCAAAGCTCCGACAAACACGAGGAAGTGGTGGCCGAACTGCTGTCCACAGCCCGTGTGGCACCCGACTATTCGGGGCTGGACGAAGCTTCGAAATGCGCGCTGCTGCTGCAACAGCTCAACGACGCCCGCCCCTTGCGCGTGATGGGCGCCGAATACTCGGCACACGCCCAAAGCGAACTCGCGATCTTCGAAGCCGCGCACGAAGGGCGCCAAAACTTTGGTGCGCAGGCGATCCGCCACTGCATCATCAGCCACACCGAAACCGTGAGCGACCTGCTCGAAGTGCTGCTGCTGCAAAAAGAAACCGGGTTGGTGCGTGGCCTGCTGGCCGAAGACGCGGTCTGCGATCTGATCGTGGTGCCGCTGTTCGAGACCATTGAAGACTTGCGCAACGCCGCGCCCATCATGCGTTCGTATTACGCCTTGCCCGGCGTGCGCGACATGGTCTTGCGCGGGCGGCCCGATGGCTACAACGAGCAAGACATCATGCTCGGCTACTCCGACAGCAACAAGGACGGCGGCATCTTCACCAGCAACTGGGAGCTGTACCGCGCCGAGATCGCGCTGGTGGAATTGTTCGACCACCTGAACCAGGAGCAGCCCTCGCTCGTACCCCTGTCCAGTGCTGCGGGCAAGCGTGGCGCCAAGCGGGCCGACCCGGTGCTGCCGGGCGTGGGAGCGCAACGCATCCAGCTGCGCATGTTCCATGGCCGTGGCGGCACGGTGGGGCGCGGCGGTGGCCCGAGCTACCAGGCCATCCTGGCCCAGCCCCCCGGCACCGTGCGTGGGCAGATCCGCCTGACCGAACAAGGCGAGGTGATCGGCTCCAAATACGCCAACCCCGAGATCGGCCGACGCAACCTGGAAACCCTGGTGGCCGCCACGCTCGAAGCCACCTTGCTCCAGCGCACCCGCAACGCGCCCGCCGCCTTTTTGCAAGCCGCCGCCACACTGTCCGAACTCAGCATGTCGGCCTACCGCGCCCTGGTGTACGACACCCCGCGTTTCGCCGAGTACTTTTTCTCGGCCACGCCGATCCGGGAAATCGCCGAACTCAACATCGGCTCGCGCCCGGCTTCGCGCAAGGCGACCCAGCAGATCGAAGACCTGCGCGCCATTCCCTGGGGCTTCAGCTGGGGCCAGTGCCGCCTGACGCTGCCCGGCTGGTACGGCTTTGGCACCGCCGTGGAACATTTTCTGAACCAGAACGGACACGAGGGCGTGCCGGAACAAACCGCCATGCTGCGCAAGATGCTCAAGGAATGGCCGTTCTTCAGCACCCTGCTCTCCAACATGGACATGGTGCTGGCCAAGAGCGACCTCGCGCTGGCCTCGCGCTACAGCGAACTGGTGGAAGACAAAAAGCTGCGCAACAAGGTGTTTGGCGCCATCGAAGCCGAATGGCACCGCACCGCACGCGCCTTGTCCCTCATCACCGGCGAAGAGCGTCGCCTGGTCAACAACGCGGCGCTGCAACGCTCCATCACCCACCGCTTTCCGTACATCGATCCCTTGCACCACCTGCAGGTTGAACTGATACGGCGCTACCGGGCGGGCGAACAAGACGTGGATCGCGATGGCAAGGTGCGCCGCGGCCTGCACATCTCCATCAACGGCATCGCCGCCGGTCTTCGCAACTCGGGATGAGGCCGGCGCCCGCGCGGCGGGCCGGTGCAGGGATCCCGTATCAAACCTAAAATGAACGCGTGAACACTCTGACCAACGCCGACCTCCACTGCCACTCCGTT
>NZ_JBFJMY010000051.1:0-15912 GCF_041633695.1 Hydrogenophaga sp. | reverse complement strand
GGCCACGTCGACCACGGCCGCGATGTCGAGCACCACCATGCTGGGGTTGCCCAGGGTCTCGGCAAAAACCGCGCGGGTGTTGGGCCGGATGGCGGCGGCGAAAGCATCGGCATCGGTGGCGTCCACGAAGCTGGTTTCGATACCAAATTTCTTGAGATTGACGGCCAGCATGGTGACACTGCCGCCGTAGAGCGCACCGGCGGCCACCACATGGTCGCCCGCCTGCAGGATGGTCATGAGCGCCAGCGCCTCGGCCGCCATGCCGCTGGCGCAGGCCACCGCCGCGCGGCCATTTTCGAGCGCGGCCACGCGTTCTTCCAGCGCCGCCACGGTGGGGTTGGACAGGCGCGAGTACACGTTGCCAAAGGTCTGCAGGTTGAACAGACTGGCCGCGTGCTCGGCGCTGTCGAAGACGAAGCTGGTCGTCTGGTAGATCGGCAAGGCACGCGCACCGGTGGCGGCGTCGGGGATCTGGCCGGCGTGGATGGCGAGGGTTTCGGGCTGGAAGCGGCGGTCGGCCATGGTGTGCGGTGGGTGGTTCAGACAGGACGTTGGGCCGAGATCACACGCGTGTTCACGCCCACCCAGTTCAGACCGCCAAACAGGCGTGCGTGTTCGATCTTCACGCAGCGGTCCATGATGGACAACAACCCGGCCTGGCGCGCCATCTGGTCGGCTTCGGCGCTCTTCACACCGAGTTGTTGCCACAAAGTCTTGGCGCCGATGGCCACCGCACTGCGCGCGATATCGGGCACATCGGCCTCTTTGCGGAACACATCGACCATGTCAACCGGGAAGGGAATGTCTTCGAGGCGCGCATAGCAGGTCTGGCCCAGTATCTCGGCGTAACGCGGGTTGACCGGCACCACGCGGTAGCCATGCTGCTGCAGGTATTTGGCACAAAAATGGCTGGGCCGGTGCCACTCGGCGGAAAGACCGACCACGGCAATGGTGCGGTCCTGGCGCAGAATGCGCCGCAAGCTGGCGATGTCGTCGTGCATGATGGGTGTGCCTTGCCGTGTCTGGATCGGTGCGTGCTGGGGCACCACGTTATCAGATCGGGGCCCCATGCACAGTCGGGCCGCACGGCAAAACCGCAGGCGCTATCGCATTTCGTGCCCACCCGTTCGAACGTGTGGCCGATGCACTGCGCCCCGGTGTGGGTTACGGCGTGGCCGGCACGGTGGGGCGCCGAGGTCTTCACAATCGGCGGCACAGCCTTGGCTGGCGGCCAGCCGCCAGCCAACGAACCTTTCCTACACCGGACCCCACATGACCGATCTCTCCCAACCCAACACCGTGCCCGCTTTGCTCGACGCCCTCCAGTGGCGCTACGCCACCAAAAAAATGGACCCAGCCAAAGCCGTGCCCCAAGACAAGGTGGAGCGCATCCTGGAAGCGGCCCGCCTGGCGCCCACCTCCAGCGGTCTGCAGCCTTACGAGATCGTTGTGGTCACCAGCAAAGCCGTGCGCGAGCAGATCCAGCCCATCGCCTGGAACCAGGCGCAGATCACCGAAGGCTCGCACCTGCTGGTGTTCGCGGCCTGGGACAACTACACGCCCGAGCGCATCAACCACATGTTCGACTTGACCAACGCGCAGCGCGGCGGCACCAACGAAGGCTGGGAAGCCTACCGCCAGAAGCTGCTGGCCGGTTACCCACCGCGCCCGGCGGAAGAAAACTTCCAGCACGCGGCCCGCCAGGCCTACATCGGTCTGGGTGCTGCGCTGATCGCTGCCGCCTTCGAAGAAGTCGACAGCACGCCCATGGAAGGTTTTGACCCCAAGGCGCTGGACGAAATTCTGAAGCTGCGCGAGCGTGGCCTGCGCAGCGTGGCGATTCTGCCGCTGGGTTACCGCGAAGACGGCAAAGACTGGCTGCAAAATCTGAAAAAGGTGCGCCGTCCGCGTGAGCAGTTCATCACCGAAGTCTGAAGTCCAGGCCCCGGCGCCGATCCGGGGCATCCCCGCATCCACCGCTAAAGCGGTGGGGCGGCAGAGCCGTGCCCGCCATGCCGGGTCAACGTCATGAAATGGCGTCTGGACCACCCGGAGGTGCGCGCGGGCATACGCGACATGGCGGCGGTTGCGCCCGGCATTTCGGCCTGGGGGGTGATGACCGGCGTGGCGATGGTGAAGTCGGGCCTGAGCGTGCCCGAAGTGCTGCTGATGGCCACGGCGGTCTTTGCCGGCAGTTCGCAACTGGCGGCTATTCCCCTGCTGGCGGCGGGCGCACCCATGTGGGTGGTGCTGGCCACGGCGTTTTGCGTCAACCTGCGCTTTGTGGTTTTCAGCATCCACCTGCGCCCGTACGTGATGCACCACGGCTTTTGGCGCCGCCTGTTCCAAGGCTATTTGATGGCCGACGTGAACTACGTGACCTTCACCCAGCGATTTCCCACGCCCGCCACCGACGCCGCGGGCATACACGCACAAGACACCTATTGGATGGCCAATGGCCTGACCGGCTGGAGCAGCTGGGTCGCGTCCAGCCTCCTGGGCGTGGCGCTGGGCAACTCCGTGCCCGAAGCTTGGGGCCTGGGCTTTGCCGGCATTCTGGCCTTGGTGGGCATCATGTATTCGCTGGTCACCACGCGGCTGCGTCTGGTTTCGGCCGGTGTGGCGGGCGCGGCAGCAGTGGCCAGTCTGGCCCTGCCCTTCAAGTTGAACATCCTGGTGGCGATTGCCGCTGCCGTGGCCGCCTGCCTGATGGTGGAGAGTTCGGCCGCCGCCCGCCGGGCCAGCTCGCGGCCCTAGAAGGCAACACAGCATGGGCGACACCGACATCTGGACCGTGGTGACCATCGTGGGCATGGCGCTGATCACCGTGCTCACGCGTTCTTTCTTCTTCTTGTCGAGCAAACCCTGGACCATGCCGGCCTGGGTGCAACGCGGCCTGCAGTTCGCGCCGGTGGCCGCGATCGCCGCCGTGGTGCTGCCCGAGATCGTGACCACCCAGGGCCACCTGATCACCACCTGGCAAGACGCCCGGCTGTTCGGCCTGCTGGCCGGAACGGCGTGGTTCTATAGGCGCCGTGGCGTGCTCGGCACCATTTTGGCGGGCATGGCGGTGTACCTGCCGCTGCACCTGGGCCTGGGCTGGTAGACCGCCTCGGCGCAGCACCGGCGGGCTATTTGGCCATGCCACCTAGGCGCGCCAGGTGCACCTCGTGCAAGGTGATCTTGCGCACCTCGGCCTGGCTGGTCTCGATGTGTGCGCGCAACAGCATGGCGGCCTGATCGCCGCGCTTGGAGCGGATCGCTTTCAGAATTTTGGCGTGTTCGTCGTAGGTGGCGTCGATGCGCGCCGACTTGGTGAAGTCCAGCCTGCGGATGATGCGGATGCGGTCGGTCACGTCCTTGTGCACGCGGGCCATCTCGGCATTGCCTGCGGCTTCGACCAGGCTGCAGTGAAACGCCTCGTCCCATCGGCCCACCTGCTCACCATCGGTGCTGCGCTCGGCCACCGGCACCAGCCAGATCTGCACCAGCTGGTCGAGCAAGACCCGGTCCACCCGCTCGCCATCGGCGCACAGGCGCTGCGCGGCGGTGGTCTCGAGCACCATGCGCAGGTCGTAAAGCTGTTCGAACTTGTCGAAATCGAAGGGCTGCACGCGCCAGCCGCTGCGAAACAAGACTTTGACGTAGCCCTCTTGCTGCAAGCGCACCAGCGCCTGGCGCACCGGCGTGCGCGAGACGGTCAGGCGCTCACACAATTCGTTCTCGGTGAAGCGGTCGCCCGGCACCAGGCTGAAGGTCGCGATGTCGCGCTTGAGCTGCTCGTAGACTTCGTCGGCGCGCGACAAGCGCACGGGCGCTGGCAGGGATCGCGGGGAACTGTGGGTGGTGGTGTGCACGTCGCAAACTGTATCAGCGTTGACCCGATTCGGGCGTGTCCAGGGCCTGCAGCAAGGCGGCACTGAATGCGGTCCAGCCCACGATGGCGCCTTGCGCGCGCAGCATCTCCACGGCGCTGGTTTTGAAGGCGGGAAAGTAGCTTTCGGTGCAATCTTCCAGCAGCAGGCAGTCGTAGCCCCGGTCGTTGGCTTCGCGCATGCTGGTCTGCACACAGACCTCGGTGGTCACCCCCATGAACAGCAAGTGGGTGATGCCGTTTTGGGCCAGCAGCGCCTGGAGTGGCGTGGCGTAAAAAGCGCCCTTGCCGGGTTTGTCGATCACGATCTCGCCCGCAACGGGCGCCAGCGCGTCGATGATCTGGTTGCCCGGCTCGCCCGCCACCAGGATGCGGCCCATGGGCCCCACATCGCCGATGCGCAGACGGGGATTGCCACGCAGGCGTTTCGCCGGCGGGCAGTCCGACAGATCGGCCGCATGCGCTTCGCGCGTGTGCACCACCATGCCACCCGCCTGGCGCCAGGCGGCCAAAACGGTTTGGCAGCTGGGCACGATGGCCGCGAGCAGCGACACGTCGTTGCCCAGCGTCTCGCCAAAGCCACCGGGTTCGATGAAATCGCGTTGCATGTCGATGATGACCAGCGCGGTGTGGTCCATCTGGAACGCGTACGGAAAGGGTTGGGCGGGGATCAGCATGGGCATGTTGGTATGAAGAGGATGTTCGTCCAAGAACACCGTGGAACCGCCCTTCGACAAGCTCAGGACGGGCCGCTGGTGTTGTCCACTGGGGGGTGACGCCGCAGGCGGCACGGGGGTGCTCATTGCTAGTGCCCCCCGCCCATGTGCGCGCCGATCACGTGGCGCTCGGCACCGGCGGCGGGCGTTTCGTGCACGATGCGCCCTTCGCTCATGACCACGATGCGGTCGGCCAGTTCCAGCAGTTCGTCCAGGTCTTCGCTGATGAGCAGCACGGCGCCGCCGCGCTCACGCACCAGGTGGATACGGCCATGGATTTCCTTCACCGCGGCAAAGTCCAGGCCGAACACCGGGTTGGCCGCGATCAACACATTGATGTCGCCGGCCAGTTCGCGCGCCAACACGGCGCGTTGCACATTGCCGCCTGAGAGGCTGCGGATCGGCGCGTTCTCGCCCTGGGTCTTGATGCCGTAGGCCGCTATCCACTGGCGTGCCCGGCTGCGCCAGGCACCAAAGCGCAGCCAACCACCCGTGCGTGCCGATGTGGCCAGCGGTGGCAGGTCGAAGTCGCGCAAGGCCATGTTCTCGGCCACGCTCAGATCGCCCACGCAGGCGTTGCGCAGCGGCTCTTCGGGCAGGCTGCGCAGCTTCAGGCGCCGGTTCTCTTCGCGCCGTGCGGCATAGGGTTCGCCCATCACGCGCACCGTGCCACCGAGGCGCGCGCGCTGGCCCACCAGGCCTTCGACCAGTTCGCGCTGACCGTTGCCCGACACGCCGGCCACGCCCAGGATTTCGCCCGCCGCCACGTGCAGGCTCAAGCCGCGCACGGCCAGGGTGCCGCGGTCGCCTTGTATCCGCAAGTCGCTCACCGCCAACGAGGGCCCGCTCTGGGCGTTTTGGCTGGACGGCGCTGCGGCCACGGGTGGCGAAGCCACGCTGTCGGGATCGGGCGTGCCCGCCTCGGCACCACCCACCATGGCCTGCGCCAGGCTTTGCGGGTCGTTCTCGGCGACGCGGCCGTGGTGCACCGCCCGACCCCGGCGCAGCACGGTGACGTTGTCGGCGTAAGCCATGACTTCGCGGAACTTGTGCGTGATGATGAGCACGGTGCAGCGCCCGCTGCGCGCAAAGTCGCGCACATGGCCCAGCACCTCGTCGGCTTCCTGCGGCGTGAGCACCGAGGTGGGTTCGTCCAGGATCAGCAGGCGCGGGCGCAGGTACAGCTGCTTCAGCAACTCCAGCTTCTGCTTCTCGCCGGCGGCCAATGCGGCGGGCGTGGCATCCAGGTCGAGCTGGAACGGCGTGGTGTCCAGAAACGCCTGCAGTTCCGCGCGCTGGCGCGTCCAGTCGATCAGCGCCGGTGTCTTGCCGCCCGCGAGCAACAGGTTTTCGGCCACCGTCATGCCGGGCGCCAGCGTGAAGTGCTGGTACACCATGCCAATGCCCAGGGCCCGCGCCACCACCGGGTTGGCAATGTCTTGCTCGCGCCCGTCGATCAGGATGCTGCCGGTGGTGGGGCGCTGGAAACCGGCCACGCACTTCACCAGCGTGCTCTTGCCCGCGCCGTTCTCGCCCAGCAGCGCGTGCACCGTGCCCGGCGCCACCTGCATGCTGACCTGGTGTAGCGCGGTGAAGCTGCCAAAACGCATGCCCATCTGGTAGGTGTCCAGCGCCAACGCGCCCGAGCCCGCTGGCAGGCCGCCGATGGGTTGGGTGTCACGCATGTCCCGGCCTCCATTGCGAAGCCATGCAGCGCAGTTGCAAAGCCCCATCCGGAGCGAAGGGTAACGAGCCAGGAATACCGTGGCCCCGGCTTGGCCGGTCCACAGGTACCGCCCCCTCGAGGGGGTCGCGCGCAGCGCGGCGGGGGTGTTTCATGACACCGCTTCCAGCACCGCACCGGAGCTGGCATGGGCACCGAACACGCCGCCTTGCATGGTGATCATCTTGAGCGCGGCGGCGTGGTTGCCCGGGTCGGTGGCGGCGGTGCAGTCCGACAGCAGCAGGCATTCAAAACCCCGGTCGTTGGCGTCGCGCATGGTGGTGTGCACGCACACGTCGGTGGTGATGCCGGCCAGGATCAGGTTTTGAATGGCGCGCGTGTGCAGCACCATCTCCAGGTCGGTCGCATAAAACGAGCCCTTGCCAGGTTTGTCGATCACCACCTCGCCGGGCAGGGGCGCGAGTTCGGGAATGATTTCCCAACCCGGTTCGCCCCGCACCAGGATGCGGCCACACGGCCCGTCGTCGCCAATGCCCACGCCGCCGGTGCCGATCTGCTGCGAGCGCCAGCGTTTGTTCGCCGGCAGATCGGACAGATCGGGCCGGTGGCCTTCGCGGGTGTGCATCACGGTGTAGCCGCCATTGCGCATGGCGGCCATCAGGATTTTGAGCGGCTCGATCGGTGCGCGCGTGAGCGAGATGTCGTATCCCATCTGGTCCACGTAACCACCGGCGCCGCAGAAATCGGTCTGCATGTCGATCACGATCAGCGCGGTGTTCTCGGGGCGCAAGTCCCCATTCCAGGGCCAGGCGTAGGGGTTGGCTGGGATGTGGCGTGTCATGGTGTGCGGCGGCGCGGTCAGGCCGCTTTCTGGGTGGGCAAAGACGGCGCATCGGGCGCCAGCGGATGGGCCTCGGGACCCTTGTAGCGGCGCGTGGGCGGCGCAAAACCGCACGGCGTGCCGTCGGTCACCTGCACCGTCCAGGGCAGCCGGTAGGTGCCGGCCGCCATGTCGTGCATGTAGGTGTAGGGGCAGTCTTGTGCGCCACCCTGCACCGCCACATAGCCCCGGTGGTAGAGCTGGTAGATGTTGTTCTCCACGCCCCAGCCGCTGCGGGCTTCGCGCACCAGATCGGGCCGCAGTTCGGCGGTGATGATTTCGTCCACCCGGCCACCACCCTGCACCATGACCGTGCCGTCGAAGTGGCAGAACATGCCCTCGCCCATGGAGTCAAAGGTACCGTCGCTGCCGCACAGGCACACGCTGGCGGTGTAGGCCAGGTTCTGGAAGGCATTGGCCTGGTTGGTGATCTGCCAGGCGTGGCGAATGGGTGCGGTGTAGCCAGCCGTGCGCAAGATGATCTCGGCGCCTTTGTACGCCGCCTCGCGCGCCATTTCGGGGAACATGCCGTCGTGGCAGATGATGAGCGAGAGCTTGCTGCCGTTGGGGCCGTCGCACACCGGCACGCCCAGGTTGCCCGGTTCCCAGGGCTCCACCGGCACCCAGGGATGCAGCTTGCGGTAGTAGAGGCGTACGGCGCCGGTGTCGTCGATGATCAGCCCGCTGTTGTAGGGGTTGCCGCCGGGGTTGGCTTCCATGATGGAGAAGCAGCCCCAGATGCGGTTGGCCGTGCACGCTTGCTGGAAGGCCGCGACCTCGGGCCCGTCGAGCGTGCACATGATGGCCGGGTTGGTGTCCATGCTCAGGCCGTGCAGCGAGTATTCGGGGAACACCACCAGATCCATGTTGCCCTGGTTGCGCCGGGCCTTGGCCACGAGCTCGCAGATGCGCTGGGTCTGTGCCGCCAGGTCGGCCGGGGTGACGACCGTGGGCAACTGCAGTTGCACCAGGCCCACCACCACGCCGTGCGCCGATTTGTTGAGTCCGCCCAATCCACTCATGAAGATGTCCTTGTCACTTCGTCGATGAAAGTTCGCCCGGGCTGCCTTGCACCACGCTGCCGGGTTTGCAGGTGGCAACCAGAATGACCAGGGTGAGCACATAGGGCACGGTGTTGAACAGGTGGTAGCCCCAGCCAATGCCCACCGACTGCAAGGCCGGGCCGATGGCGCCCGCACCACCGAACAAGGCCGCCGCACCGATGCAGCGCAGCGGGCTCCAGCGCGCAAAAATCACCAGCGCCACGGCGATCAGCCCTTGCCCGCTGGAGATCCCTTCGTTCCAGCTGCCGGGGTAGAACAAGGTGAGCGATGCACCGCCCAGACCGGCGATGGCGCCACCCACCGCCGTGGCCGCCATGCGGATGCCGGGCACCGAATAGCCCAGCGCGCGCGCGGCGTGGGCCGAGTCGCCCGCCAGGCGCACCAGCAGACCGGTGCGGGTGCGCGCAAAGCCCCACCACAGCAACACCGCCAGCGCCAGGCCCAGCGGCAACAGCGCGTTGATGCGCAAGGCCGAACGCACGGCTGGCAGGCTGCTCCATTCGCCCAGCGCAATGGCCGGAATCTGCGGCGCCTGCGGCTGGATCAAGGCCTTGCCAAAGTAGAACGCCAGGCCGGTGCCCAGCAACATGAGCGCGATGCCGGTGGCGACGTCGTTCACGCGCGGCAGCGAGCACAGCGCGCCGTGCAGGCCGGCCAGCAAGGCCCCCACCCCGGCGGCCGCGAGCACGCCGATCCAGGCCGATCCGCTGAGGTAGGCCGCACCAAACGCCGCCATGGCCGACAACACCAGCACGCCCTCCAGCCCCAGGTTGATGCGGCCCGATTTTTCGGTCAGGCACTCGCCCAGACTGACGAACAAAAACGGCACACCCACGCGCAAGGCGCCGCCCAGGATCGCCGCCACAAAAGAAATGAAGAGGTCGGTGGTCATGCGGTTTTGTCCTGGAGGGCGGGTGGTGCATCGGGTGGTGGCCCGCTGCGCGAGAGCCGCGCCGCCAAGGCCTTCCAGTCCACGTCGCGCAAAGCTTCACTGGCCAGGATCAGCACAAAAGCCATGCCCTGCAACACCATCACCGAGGCGTCGGGCAGGCCCAGTCGGCGTTGCAGCAAACTGCCGGCCGCACCAAAGCCACCGAACAGAATCGCCACCGGCACGATGGCCACCGGGTGGTGCCGCGCGATGAAGGCCACCAGAATCCCGGCGTAGCCATAACCCGCCACCAAAGAGGCGTTGGCGTTGGTGTGCACCGCCGCCACCTCCACCGCACCGGCCAGGCCGGCACAGGCGCCACCCAGGGCGCAGGCCAGCAGAATCAAACGCGAGGCGGGCAAGCCCACCAACTGGGCGGCGCGCGGGTTGCCGCCCACCACCCGGACCGAAAAGCCCGATGCGGTGCGGCGCAGCCACACACCCAGCAGCACACAAGCCAGCACCCCCAGCACCAGGCCCCAGTGGATGTCGGAGCCCGCGATGCCGCCGATGCGCATGCCCTCGGACAGCGCCAGGGTCGAGGGCTTGTTCAGGCTGGCCGGATCGCGCAACGGGCCTTCCACCGCGTGCTTGAAGAAACCAATGGCCACATAGGCCAGCAGCAGGCTGCTGATGGTTTCGTTGATGCCGCGGTACTGGCGCAACCAGCCCGCGAGCACGACCCACAGCGCGCCGGCCACGGCACCGGCCAGGCAGACCAGCGCCGTGCCCAGCAGGTTGTCGGGCAGCGGCAGCACATAGGGCAATGCAGCGCAACCCAGACCGCCCAGCACCAGCGCGCCTTCGCCGCCGATGATGATCCGCCCCGCGCGGGCCGGGATCGCCACACACAAGGCGGTGAGCATCAGCGGCGCGGCGCGCTGCAAGGTGTTCTGCCAGGAAAACCAGTCACCGAACGCGCCCATGAACAGCAGGCGCCACACGTCCAGCGGGTTCACCCCGGCAAAGGCGGTGAACACCCCAAACAGGGCCAGCGCGGCCACCAGAGCGGCCACGGGCAGGGCGATGTCATTGAACGTGTTTTTCATGGGGTATATCGATCACCGTTCGCCCTGATCCTGTCGAAGGGCTTCGACAAGCTCAGCCCGAACGGTGTATTCGGCGAAGGGCAAACCGAGCATTTCCTCAGATGGAGCCGATCACGCCTTCGACCAGGTAGTTCATGCCTTCGAGCTTGAGGTCGGTCTGCTTGAGCGTGGTGCCGGCGGCGATCACCACCTGGCCTTTGTTGTCCTTCAGCGGCCCTTTGAAGATGTCGAAACTGCCCGTCATCATCTTGGCCTTGATGGCATCGGCGTCTTTCTTGGCGGCGGCGGTCACGGCCGGTCCGTAGGCCGAGGTTTTGACGTAACCGTCCTTCAGGCCGCCGCGCAGGAAGTTGGGGTGCGGCTTGCCGGACTTGGCGGCTTCAACGATGGTCTTGTAGGCCGTGAGCCAGTTCCATTCGGCGCCCGTGAGGTAGGCCTGGGGTGCCAGCTTGGCCTGGCTGGCGTGGTAGCCGCATACCATCTTGCCGCGCTTGGCCGCCGTCTCCACGATCACCTTGGGGCCGTCCACGTGCATGGTGAACACGTCCACCCCCTGATCGGCCAGGCTGTTGGTGGCCTCGGCTTCTTTCACCGCCATGGACCAGTCGCCGGTGAAGATCACGCTGCAGGTGATGCCGGGCTTGACCGAGCGCGCGCCCATCAAAAAGGCGTTGATGTTGCGCAGCACCTGCGGAATGGGCTTGGCGGCCACGAAACCGATCTTGCCGCTCTGGCTCATATGCCCGGCGATGACGCCGTTGAGGTACTGGCACTCGTCGATGTAGCCAAAGAAGCTGCCCACGTTCTTCGGGTGTTTGCCCTCGGTCCACAAGCCGCCACAGTGGCCAAAGCGCACCTCGGGGTGCTTGGCCGCCATGGCCAGGATGTGGGGATCGAAGTAACCGTAGGAGGTGGGGATGAGCAGCGAAGCGCCGTCTTGCGCGATCATGCCGCCCATCGATTTTTGCACCGCTGCGGTCTCGGGCACGTTCTCCTCCTCGACCACCTGGATGCCCGGCATCTTCTTGAGTTCGGCAGCGGCTTCGGCCTGGGCCTGGTTGTAGCCAAAGTCGTCGCGCGGGCCAACGTAGATCACGCCCACGGTGAGCGGCTTTTGCGCAAAGGCCAGCGGGCTGAGGCTGGCCACACCCAGGGCGGCCAGGGACTTGAGGGAATCGCGGCGGTTGAAAGACAGTGGGTTCATGGGCTTCTCCGTTGGGGTTAAAGAGGACTAGCAGGATTCGTGCGCGGGTTCATGCCAGCGGGGGCGGGCCCGCCAGCAAACTCACCTGGGCGGCCACCACGCGCCAGCCCAGGGGCGTGCGCAACCAGGTCTGGCTTTGGCGACCGGTCTTGTCGCTGCCCAGGCGCTGGAATTCGGTGTTGGCGGTGGCGAAGTCGCGGCCATAGGTGGTGATGACGGTGTGCGAGAGTTCGCGCTCCAGGCCTTGTGCGGCGCGCGCGGCACGAAAGGCCCGGATGGCTTCATAGCCGTACAGGTTTTCCGTCGCGCCGTAGCGCAGGGTCAAGGGGCTGTCCCAGAACAGCTCGTCGAGCACGGCCACGTCGTTGCCGACCAGGGCGCGCTCGTAGCGCCGGAACGCCGCCGTGACTTCGGCCACCACGGGCGGGCTGTTGATGTCCAGGGCGTTGTTCATGGCGTTCATAAAGCGGGTAGCTGGATCTGGGCCAGACCGGATTGCTGCAGCAGCAGGGCGGCGCGCAGGGCCAGGTCTTCGCGCCAGGGCGCGGCAATGACCTGCACGCCCAGCGGCATGCCCTGCGTGCCGTCGGGCCACATGGGGGCGGCCACCACGGGGCAGCCGGCGAAAGAAATCGGTTGGGTGAGCAGTCCCATCGACGGGCGGCAGGGCTGCTGCTGGCCATTGATGTCCAGCCATTCGGTGCCGATGGCGGGCGCGCTCACCGGCGTGGCGGGCGCCAGCAACACGTCCCAGTGCTGGAACAGCGCACGGACCTGGTCGCGGTAGACCCGGCGAAAACGTTGCGCGCGCAGGTACCAGGCCGCCGGCTGCAAGGCCCCGGCGATGAAGCGGTCCACCGACAGCGGTTCAAAATCTTCAGCCCGGGTGCGCAAGTCTTCCAGGTGCAAGGCGCCGCCTTCGCTTGCACTGACGATGAAGGCGGCGGCGCGCGCCAGCGCCGGGTGCGGCCAGTCCACCACCTCGCTCGCGCCCAGCGCACGCGCGGCCGCCTGCACCACGGCGCGCGCCGGTGGTGTGGCGTTGTCGTGGAAGTAGCCACCGAGCACGGCGATGCGCAAGCCCTCCACGCCCCGGGTCAGGGTCGGCATGGTGGGTTCGATGCGCTGCGCGTGGCAACCGGGGTCCAGCCGATCCGGGCCTTGCAAGGCGTCGTAGGCCAGTGCCAGACCTTCCAGCGAATCGGCGAACGGGCCCAGGTGGTCGATGCTGTGCACAAAGGGGTAGCTGCCGCGCCGCGACAAGCGGCCAAACGTGGGTTTGAGCCCCCACACGCCGCACAGCGAAGCCGGCACGCGGATCGAACCATTGGTGTCCGAACCCAGCGCCAGCGGCACCTGGCCCGCCGCCACCGCCGCACCCGATCCACCCGAAGAACCACCCGCGATGCGGCTCAGATCGTGCGGGTTGTGGCAAGCGCCGTAATGGCTGTTTTCGGTGGTGAAGCCATAGGCGTATTCGTCCATGTTGAGCGAACCCACCAGCACCGCACCAGCGGCTTGCATGCGCTGCACCAGAAAAGCGTCGCTGCCCGCAGCGGCCTGGTCGCGCTGGATTTTCGAGCCGGCCAATGTGGTTTCACCCGCGATGTCGAACAGGTTCTTCACCGCGTAGGGCACACCCGCCAGCGGCGGCAGCGCTTCGCCGCGTGCGCGCATCGCGTCCACCGCAGCGGCCTCGGCGCGGGCTCTGGCGTAGCTCTTTCCCGTGAAGGCATTGACGCGGTCGTCGGTGGCTTCGATGCGCGCGACATGGACCTCCAGCACCTCGGCGGCGCTGGCGTCGCCCACGGCGATGGCGCGTGCGAGGTCGGCGGTGCGCGGCATCATGGCGCTACCGTCCCGGCCTGCGGCCCGTGGGGGCGAAAAATTTCCGCCAGCTCGTCGTGCGGCTCCATCGGGAACCGTTCCAGCAATTCAGCCATGGCCGCCGTGCGCTGCAAGTGGCCGGCCACGCGCTCGGCTTGTGCCGCGCTCAAGGGCAGCTGCAACGCGGCGGCACTCGCCAGCACATAGGCCTGGGTTTCGTCGGGGTTCATCGCCGCACCTCGCGCTGAAAGACCTCCAGGCTGCGTTTTTTGGCAGCGATGAAACTGGACTCGGACAGCGTGTCCACCGTGCGCGGCCGTGCGTCGCCATAGGGCAGTATTTCCGCCACCCGGGTCGGCCGCTTGGTCAGCAGCAGCACCTGGTCGGCCAGGTACACGGCTTCTTCGAGGTCGTGCGAGACCAGCAGCATGGTGGTGCCGGTCTGCATGAACACCTCTTGCAGCTTTTCGCGGATGAACAGCGTCATCTCGAAGTCCAGCGCCGAAAAGGGTTCGTCGAGAAACAGCACCTCGGGCTTGTTGGCCAGCGCCCGCATGATGGACGCGGTCTGCTGCTGCCCGCCCGACAGTTCGTAGGGGTAGCGGTTGAGATCGAACTTGACGTCGAACGAAGCCACCAGTTCGGCCATGCGCCGGTCCACCTCGGCCTTGCTCTTGCCTTCGAGCTTGAGCGGGTAGGCGATGTTGTCGATGGTGCGCATCCACGGGAACATGGCCTCGCGGTAGTTCTGGAACACGTAACCGATCTTGGTGTCCTTGAGGCTCTTGCCATCGAACAGGATCTCGCCGCGGTCGATGGGCACCAGGCCCGCGATCATGTTGATCAACGTGCTCTTGCCACAACCATTCGGGCCGAACACCGACACGATCTGGTGCTTGGGAATGTCGAGGTCGAAGTTCTCGTACAGCGGCCAGCCCGCGAAGTACTTGGTCAGGCCGCGGATGGTGATGTGGGTGCCCACCGGGCCGGGCACGAACACCGGGGCGGGCACGTCCGCGAAAACAGGGGGGTTCAACACTACAGTCATGGCGTGGTCTCGCGGTGTGAGTGGCGGGGGACACCGTGGAACCGGCTCTGCCGGGCCACTGGTGTCGCCCCCTGGGGGGAGGCGGCCACAGGCCGCTTCGGGGGGGTTGTCATTACCTTCCGCTCCAGTGCACGATCTTGCGTTCCAGCACCAGGAACAGGATGTTGAGGGCGTAGCCCAGGGCGCCCGCTGCGAGGATGGAGGCGTACATGTCCTTCACGTTCATCACCTGTTGCGAATTGATGATGCGGTTGCCCAGGCCGCTGTCGGCGCCGATGAACATCTCGGCCACGATCACGATCACCAGCGCCATGGAGACCGCCGAGCGCAGGCCCACAAAGCTGGGCTGCAGGCTCTCCCACACCAGCACGTCCTTGAAGATCTGCCAGCGCGAAGCTCCCATCACCTTGGCCGCCATGACGCGCTGCTTGCGCGCATTGATGACACCGTAGGCGCTGTTGAACACCACGATGAGCAGCGCACCAAAGGCCGCAATCGCCACCTTGTTGACGTCGGACACACCGAAGATCATCAGGAACAGTGGGATCAAGGCCGACGAGGGCGTGGAGCGGAAGAAATCAATCAAAAATTCCACGCTGCGGTAGGCGCGCTCGTTGCTGCCCAGCAGCACACCCAGGGGCATGCCGATGGCGGCGGCGATCACGAAGGCTTGCAGCGTGCGCCACACGGTGACCGCAAAGTCTTGCAACAGCGGCCCGCCCGCCAAGCCCTTCACCAGCGCGCCCATGGCGTCCAACGGCGGGGGCAAGAGAATGGCTTTGATGAAGCCGGCGCGCACCGCCAGGTCCCACAAAATGAACAGCACCACCGGCCCGATGAAGGGCAGAAAGCGCTCCCACTGCGGAGCCTTGGGCGGTGCCACGGAAGCATTGGCCGCAGGCGGCACCCAGGGCGCGGCTTTCGCCGGGGTGGGCCTCGGCGTGGGTGCAGCCTTGTCGTGCACGGCGGCAAGGGGTGTGGCGGCGGCCATCCGACTCAGCCCTTGTAGAGCATGCTGTCGACCACCAGGCGCTTGGAGAACACGCCCTTCTCGGTGAACAGGTCAAAGAACTTCTGGAAGTGCGCCACGTCGGCCGGGGTGAATTCGTTGTACATGGTGTAGGCGGCCAGCGGCACTTCGCTGGTGAGTGCTCCTTCGATGGCGGTGTAGTTCTTGAGGAACTGGCGCGCCTCGCTCGACTTGCTGCGCACATAGGCCACGCCCTTGCCATAAGCGGCGACGAACTTCTTGGCTTCTTCGGGGTGCTGTTTGATGAAGCTGGCCGTGAGCGAGGCCGAGCCGCCGAACCACGGAGCCATCGGGTCGCCCAGCACGTAGCGGGCGATCACACCGGTCTCCAGCGTGCGGGTGGTGCCGTTGAGGCGGCCGATGGTGCCCGTGGGCTCCAGGGTGTAGGCGCCATCGATCTGGCCGGCGGCCAGGGCGGCCACATGTTGACCAATGGGCAGCTCAACCACCGTGGCGCCGACGGCTCCGCCGCGCTCCAGCACGGTCTTGGCCAGGGTCACGTTCTGGATGCCGGGGCCGCTGGCAATGCGCTTGCCCTTCAGGTCGGCCATGGTCTTGGCCGTGCTGGCGGCGGGCACGATGACCACGTCGAGCACGTTCTTGGC
>NZ_JBFJMY010000050.1:0-16073 GCF_041633695.1 Hydrogenophaga sp. | reverse complement strand
TTCGATCTGGGCCTGGACCTGCTTCTTTTTCTCGATCGCGGCCAGCGCCTGGGCGAGCACGTCGGCGGGTGCCTTTTTGTAGCGGCCCTTGCCCGCGCGGCGGAAATAGTGCGGCGAGCCTTGCAGGCAGATCAGGGCCGCCACCTGTTCGGTGGTGCCCGCGCTGGCGCTGAAATATTCGTGCGCCAGGCCGGCGAAGCCGAACTCGTCCTCGGGGGCGAATTCGTAGGCCAGTTCCAGCTCCATGCTGTCGGCCAGTTGGGCGGCGTCGGCCATCAGCTGGGCCGGTGCGGGTTTCTCAAAGCGCAGCAAGGCGTTGCCGGCCTTGACCTTCACGCGTTTGCCGGAATCCAGCTCCACCTGGAGCGAACTTTCGGCCTCGGACAGGATGCGGCCGGTGACCAGTTTGCCAGCGTCGTCGAACAATAAGTGCATGGGCTGGATTGTCCCATGCGGACGCGCGGGGGGCGCCAGACCGGGTCCGGGCCGCGCGCGTCCGGCTGGGTCTGCTCAGCGCCGCAGGGCGAGGAAGTCCATGGCCGCGCCGATGTGCTGGTCAAAATCGCTGATGGCGTGGTCGCTGTCGGCAAGCAGGCGGATCTGCCCTCCGGCGCAAAACGCCTGCATTTCGCGCCAATCCAGCACCTCGTCGCCCTGGGCCACGATGGCGAACTGCCGCTCGGGCGTGGCCGGGTGCAGCGCCGCCAGGCGTTCGATATCGCCTTGCTGGGCTTGCAGTTCGTCCACAAAACCCGGTTCAAAGACCAGCGTTTGTGCGGGGTCGTGCCAGGCCGTCTGCTCGCCGACGTAGGGCAGCAGATCGCGCGCCGGAAACACCGCGGGGTTGAGCAGCAGCGCCGGGCAGCTGGTTTGCAAGGCCAGCCAGCGGGCGTAGAACCCACCCAGCGAAGAACCCGCCACGGCCATGGTTTCGCGCGGCCAGCCGGAAATGCCTTGCAGCACCTGTTCCATGGCCTGGTGCGGCGAAGGCGGCAGTTGCGGACACCACCAGACCACGTGCGGGTGCTGCTCGCGCACCCGGGCCGCCATTTTTTGCGCCTTTATCGATTGGGGTGACGATCGGAAGCCGTGCAGGTAGAGCAGGTGGGTGGTGGGTTCGCGGGCGTTCATGATCGACGGATAATAGAGCGCTCATGGCCGCCGTCTTCGACAAACCCACCCTGCTGCAACGCGTTCTCCCGATTTTTCAGGGTTTTGACGGCTTGCTCGCCTTTGGCGTGATCGTGATGGCCGGTATCGGCCTGATCACCATGTATTCGGTCGGTTTCGACAGTGGTACCCGTTTTGCCAGCCACGGCCGCAACATGCTGATCGCCGCCGGGGTGTTGTTCGTGGTGGCTCAAATTCCGCCGCAACGGCTGATGTCGCTGGCCGTGCCCATGTATGTGTGTGGCGTGGCGCTGCTGTTGGCGGTGTTCTTGTTCGGCATTGAAAAAAAGGGCTCGCAGCGCTGGCTCAACGTGGGCGTGGTGATCCAGCCCAGCGAGCTGATGAAGGTGGCCATGCCGCTGATGCTGGCCTGGTGGTTCCAGCGCCGCGAAGGCCAGCTCAAGCCACTGGACTTTGCGGTGGCCGGCATTTTGCTGGTGGTGCCGCTGGCGCTCATCATCAAACAGCCCGATCTGGGGACCTCGCTGCTGGTGCTGGCCTCCGGCGTGTTTGTGATCTTTTTTGCCGGCCTGAGCTGGCGGCTGATCCTGCCGCCGCTGGCCCTTGGTGCCATTGGGGTGGTGATCCTGATCCTGATGGAGGACAAGTGGTGCGCGCCCGATGTGGACTGGCACGTGCTGCGCGAATACCAGCGCCAGCGCGTGTGCACCCTGCTCGACCCGTCCAAAGACCCGCTGGGCAAGGGCTTTCACATCATCCAGGGCATGATCGCCATCGGCTCGGGCGGCATCTGGGGCAAGGGTTTCATGCAGGGCACGCAAACCCATCTGGAGTTCATTCCCGAGCGCACCACCGACTTCATCTACGCCGCTTTTTCCGAAGAATTCGGTCTCATGGGCACGCTGGGCTTGATGGTCGGTTTCATCTTCCTGGTGGTGCGCGGTCTCATCATCGCGCTGGAGGCACCGACCTTGTTCGCCCGCTTGTTGGCCGGCGCCATGACGCTCAATATTTTTGTCTATGCCTTCGTCAACATGGGCATGGTCAGCGGCATCTTGCCGGTGGTGGGGGTACCGCTGCCTTTCATCAGCTACGGTGGCACCGCCATGATCACCATGGGCGTGGGCCTGGGTGTGCTGATGTCCATCGCGAAATCCAAACGCCTGATGCAGTCATGAGCGAGGCCACGGTCTGCGATGTGGCGGTGGTGGGCGCCGGCAACATGGGCGGTGCCATGGTGGCGCGGCTGTGCGAGCGCGGTTGGTCGGTGGTGGTGTGCGACAGCGATCCGCTGCGGCGCGAGCAGGCACGGGCCGCGGGCGCGCGCATCGCCGCCACGCCGGCCCAGGCCGCTGCCGCTCTGGGGCCGCAAGCGGCGCTCATCGTGGCGGTGGTGGACGCGGCCCAGTGCACCGAGGTGCTGCTGGGCACCGACGGCGCGGCGCGGGCCATGAGCGCCGGGCAACTGGTGTTGCTGTGCCCGACCATCGCGCCGGACGATACGGAAGCTTTGGCCGCCGCGCTGGCAGAACTGGGCATTGGGGCCGTGGACGCGCCCATGTCGGGTGGTCCGGCGCGTGCGCGCGACGGCAGCATGAGCCTGATGGTGGCAGCGCCCGCACCTGTGGTGGCGCGCTGCGAAGCCTTGCTGCAAGCGCTCTCGTCCCAGATTTTCCGCATCAGCGAACGGGTGGGCGATGGCGCGCGAACCAAGCTGGTGAACAACTTGCTGGCCGGTATCAATCTGGTCGGCGCGGCCGAAGCCTTGGCCCTGGCCGAGCGCCTGGGTCTGGACCTGCAAACCACCCTGGGGGTGGTCGAAGCCTCCAGCGGCCAGAGCTGGATCGGTTCCGACCGCATGCGGCGCGCCATCCAGGGCGATTTTGAACCGCGTGCCCACGTCACGCTGCTGGAAAAAGACACCCGGTTGGCGGTGCAGGCGGGCCAGGCGGTGGGTTTTGCCGGGCCGCTGGGTGCGCGCGCCGCGCAAACCTTTGCCCAGGCCCACGCCGCTGGCCTGGCCGAACAGGACGACGCGGCCTTGTTCAGCCTGCTGCGCACGCAGGCCGTGGAGCCACCTGCTGCCTGAGCCGGCCGCCGCAAAACCCTGGTGCTGGCGGGTGGGGGCGCACCTTCTTACAATGGGTCCATGATTGCTCGTGAACCCACCATCGCCCGACTGGCCAGTGCCCAAAACCTGCTGCTCGATCCTTTTGGCTTGACGCCCGCCCATTTGCAGCGCGCACTGGGCGAGATCATGTCGCACGGGGTGGACGACGCCGACCTGTATTTCCAGTACACCCGCAGCGAAGGCTGGAGCCTGGAAGAGGGCATCGTCAAGACCGGCAGCTTCAGCATCGACCAGGGCGTGGGCGTGCGCGCCGTGAGTGGCGAGAAGACGGCCTTCGCCTATTCCGACGATTTGTCCTGGGCCTCGCTGATCGACGCGGCCCACACGGTGCGCACCATCTCCGCGCAGGGGCAAAGCCGCAAAGTGCGCACACCGGCCACCAAGATGGCGAAAACGCGTTCGCTGTATCCGGGCCTGGACCCGATCACCACGCTCGACAGTTCGGCCAAGGTGGCCCTGCTGGAGAAAGTGGAGCGCCTGGCCAAGGCCAAAGACCCGCGTGTGGTGCAAGTGATGGCTGGCATGGCCAGCGAATACGACGTGGTGCTGGTGGCACGTGCCGACGGCACGCTGGCGGCCGATGTGCGCCCACTGATCCGCTTGTCGGTGACGGTGATTGCCGAGCAAAAGGGCCGGCGCGAAGTCGGCTCGGCCGGTGGCGGCGGGCGGTACGGCCTGGCGTATTTTGACGAAGCCATGGTGCAGTCCTATGTGGACGAAGCGGTGGCGGCGGCCCTGACCAATCTGGATGCGCGCCCCGCGCCCGCCGGTGAAATGGTGGTGGTGCTGGGTTCGGGCTGGCCGGGCATTTTGCTGCACGAAGCGGTGGGTCACGGCCTGGAGGGCGACTTCAACCGCAAGGGCTCCAGTGCCTTTGCCGGGCGCATCGGCAAACGGGTGGCGGCCAAGGGTGTGACGGTGCTGGACGACGGCACGATCGCCGACCGTCGCGGCTCGCTCAACATGGACGACGAAGGCCACGCCACGCAAAAGAACGTGTTGATCGAAGACGGCATTCTGCGCGGCTATATCCAGGACTCGATGAACGCCCGCCTCATGGGTGTCAAACCCACCGGCAATGGCCGGCGCGAAAGCTACGCGCACGTGCCCATGCCCCGCATGACCAACACCTACATGCTGGGCGGCGACAAATCGCCGGACGAGATCGTGGCCAGCATCAAGAAGGGCTTGTACGCCACCAATTTCGGTGGCGGACAGGTCGACATCACCTCGGGCAAATTCGTGTTTTCGGCCAGCCAGGCCTATTGGGTGGAAAACGGCCAGATCCAGTACCCGGTCAAAGGCGCCACCCTGGTGGGCAACGGTCCCGATGCACTGACCCGCGTGTCCATGATCGGCAACGACATGCGCCTGGACAGTGGCGTGGGCACCTGTGGCAAAGAAGGCCAGAGCGTGCCGGTGGGTGTGGGCCAGCCCACTTTGCGCATCGACGGTCTGACCGTGGGCGGCACGGCGTAAGCCCGCTGCCAAGCACCTGTGCTACATTCCCTACCCATGTCGACCCGCTACGCCTTTTATTTTTGGTTCTCAGTCCCTGGCGGACGAGAGGCGGCGCTGTAAGCAAACGACCCCCCATCTCGATCAAACCGCCGGAGCCCCAAGCCCGGCGGTTTTTTTTGTCCTTTCCATTTCTGCCTTCAGCCATTTTTCCCAGAGGAGCCCTGTGATGACCGCCAAGAACCAGACCACCACCGCCAGCGCCGATGCCTGGCATTCGCGTCCCGCCGACAAAACCAGCCAGACCGACGACGAACGCATCAAGGACATCACCGTGCTCCCGCCCCCCGAACACCTGATCCGCTTTTTCCCCATTGGCGGCACCTCGGTGGAGACCCTGATCAGCCAGACGCGTGGCCACATCCACCGCATCCTGCACGGCAAGGACGACCGTCTGCTGGTCGTGATCGGCCCCTGTTCCATCCACGACCCCGTGGCGGCGGTGGACTATGCGCGCCGTCTGAAGCCTTTGCGCGACCGGTACGCCGATACGCTGGAAGTCGTGATGCGCGTGTACTTTGAAAAGCCGCGCACCACGGTGGGCTGGAAAGGGCTGATCAACGACCCCTACCTGGACGAGAGCTTCCGCATCGACGAAGGCTTGCGCATGGCGCGCCAGCTGCTGATCGAGATCAACCGCCTGGGCGTGCCCGCTGGCAGCGAGTTCCTGGACGTGATCTCGCCGCAGTACATCGGTGACCTGATCAGCTGGGGCGCCATCGGTGCCCGCACCACCGAAAGCCAGGTGCACCGCGAACTGGCCTCGGGCTTGTCGGCCCCCATTGGTTTCAAGAACGGTACCGACGGTAACATCAAGATCGCCACCGACGCGATCCAGGCCGCAGCCCGAGGCCACCACTTCCTGTCGGTGCACAAGAACGGGCAGGTCGCCATCGTGCAGACCAACGGCAACCCGGATTGCCACGTCATCCTGCGCGGTGGCAAAAAGCCCAACTACGACGCCGACAGCGTGGCCGCTGCGGTCGCGGATCTGGAGGCCGCAAAACTGCCCGCCCGGCTGATGGTGGATTGCAGCCACGCCAACAGCAGCAAGCAGCACGAAAAGCAGCTCGAGGTGGCGCGCGACATCGGTGCTCAGGTCGCAGGCGGCTCGCGCAGTGTGTTCGGTGTGATGATCGAAAGCCATATCGAGGCCGGGACGCAAAAATTCACACCGGGCAAGGACCGGGTCAACGAACTGGTCTATGGCAAGAGCATCACCGACGCCTGTCTGGGGTGGGACGACTCGCTGGCGGCACTGGAGGTGTTGTCGCAGTCGGTCCACGCCTCGCGCGCCCGGAAAAAATAGGCAATGCTGGTGTGGTGCACCGACCACCGATGTCGGTGATCGCTCCGGTTGGCGCCCCAGAACCGTATAGGTATTCAGTACTTGGTGCGACTTGCCGATAGACTCTGCAGATCGACTGTCGCGTTCTCCGTTGGAGCGGGAAGGCGCTCGGTCTCAACCTTTTGCAACAGGAGCAGGCACGTGGAGCAGCCGATATTGCGTTTGGGATTGTTGGGTTTCCCCGACTCGGTGAGCAGCAATTTGCAGATGTGGGCCGCACAGAACCAGCCGGGCTGGCCGCAATGGCGGGTGGGCGATCCGCATCAGGCGGACGCCTGGATGATTTCTGGCGCCTCGGTGGACGTGCAGGGGCGCGATGGCATCGTCGTCCAGCATCCGTATGGCGGCACCGAGCGCCTGACGCTCCACCGCAGCGAGGTGGACCGGCCGCTGGCGTTCGGTTACCCCTTGCCGGAAGGTTTTGTGTCGGCCGAGTATTTTGAGGCCGAGGACGAAAAAAGTGTGCGGCAGCGCCTGCAGCGCTTCGAAGCCTGGTTGCGCCCGCTGCGTTCGCAATTTACCTTGGGCGCATTGTTGGTCGATCGTTTGCAGGAATTCAAGAATGGCGTGGTCCATCTGGTGCTGGAAGGTCGGCTGCTGGCCGTGATCGACCTCACCAACTGGCGCGCGGGTTTGCACATTCCCGCCCGTCCGGTGGACTTGGAAATGGGCCAATGGATCAGCCCACCTGGCGTGGACAACGACATTCCGCCCTCGTTCATCAAACTTTCCCTGAACCGCCTGATGTGGATATACGCCGCGCGTACGCAGCGCGACGTCTTGCCGCCGCGCTACCGGGAGCAGACCATCTATTTGAGGCGGGTGCCGCGTTTGCCTGCCCGCTGGTTCGACGATATGCACATGCGCCTCATGCGCGAACTGGCTGTGAGGCCCGGACCCTGCACGGATCTGGTTTCGCGCATCGGCGGTGCAACCGCCGACATCGAGCACCATCTGGCCGCTTTGTATTACGTCGGTGGCCTGACCACCGACCCCGACACCGCACGCCGCGCCGAGCCTTCGACCCGCCGCGAGCTGGTGGCCTTGCAGTTCAACCCCGTCGGCGCGGTGCAAGAAGTCCCGCTGAGTTCCGAGTTCGGGGACTTGAATGCCCCCTCGACCGCGTTGCGTGAAATGCCGCACTCGCCATTGCGCGTGTTGCCCTCGACGCCGAAACCGGCTGCTTTCCAGTAGCCTGCGGCTTTGCGCGGGCGTGCAAGCGCTGCACAATGGGGCTGCTCTGCACCGATTGCCGCAGAACCGTCCGATAGGAGTCCGCCCTATGCGCAGCCAAGTCACCGTGACCTGGAGCGAACCCGCCAGCTACCGGTTCGATCTCGACGAGGTGCAGCCCATGCCCCATGAAACCGCCCGCAACTGGCTGGACGAACAATTCACGTTCTTCGATTGCGAGCCGGTGCGGGCCAGTGGCAAGGTGCTCATGGCCGACAAAATACTGGCCGTGGCGCAAGCCGCTGGCGAGACCCGCTTTCGCGACCCGGCACACCGGCCCTGGGCGCAGCTGTTTGCCAGGGCAGCAAGCGCGGCCTTGGCCAAACCGGTGGTGTTGATCGACGTACGGGGGCGCACGCTCGAGTATTGAATGCCCGGCCAAGCCGGAGAAGGCGACGGTGCCCGGCCAAGCCAGGCCGGGCCGGGCGCTATCGGGTGTGGCTGCTGTCCGCTGCTTTGCGCTGCAGCGCTTCCAGCAAGCGCGTGTGCACACCGCCAAAACCGCCATTGCTCATGCACACGATGTGATCGCCGCCGCGGGCCGCTGCGCACACCTGGGCCACCAGCTGGTCCAGGTTCGCGGCCACCAGCGCCCGTTCACCCATGGGCTGCAAGGCTTGGGCGGCGTCCCAGTCCAGGCCGCCGGTGTGGCAGAACGCCAGGTCGGCGGCTTCCAGGCTCCAGGGCAACTGGGCTTTCATGGTGCCCAGCTTCATGGTGTTGCTGCGCGGTTCGAACACCGCCAGAATGCGCCCGCGCTGGGCGGCATCGGGGCCGAGCCGCCGCGCCAGGCCATCCAGCGTGGTGCGGATGGCGGTGGGGTGGTGGGCAAAATCGTCGTACACCGCGACCGGTTGACCATCCAGCAGCACCGTGCCCCGCATTTCCATGCGCCGCCGCACGTTTTCAAATTGACCCAGCGCCGCAGCTGCCACGGCCGGGCTCACGCCCACATGATCGGCCGCAGCGATGGCGGCCAGGGCGTTGAGCTGGTTGTGCACGCCGCTGAGCGCCCATTCCACACGCGCCACGGGCTGGCCGTTGTGGATCACGTCGAAGGCATGGGGCTCGCCCACGGCGCTGAAATCGCTCACCGCCGCGCCAAAGGTGCGCACGTCGCTCCACAGGCCCTGGTGCAGCACGCGCTCCAGGCTCTCTTCCAGCCCATTGCTCACGACCCGGCCCGAAGGTGGCACCGTGCGCAGCAGGTGGTTGAACTGGCGCTCAATGGCGGCCAGGTCGTCGAAGATGTCGGCGTGGTCGAATTCCAGGTTGTTCAGAACCGCCGTGCGCGGGCGGTAGTGCACAAACTTGCTGCGTTTGTCGAAGAACGCCGTGTCGTATTCATCGGCTTCGATGACGAAGACAGGCGCCGTCGCCCGTTCCGCCGCGCAGGCTCCCAGTCTTGCCGATACCCCAAAGTTCATCGGCACCCCACCGATCAGAAAGCCCGGATTCAGACCCGCCGATTCCAGTATCCAGGCCAGCATGGCGGTGGTCGTGGTTTTGCCATGGGTGCCGGCCACCGCCAGCACATGGCGGCCTTGCAGCACGTGTTCGGCCAGCCACTGGGGTCCGCTGGTGTAGCGGGCGCCGCTGTCCAGAATGGCTTCCATCAGTGGGAACTTGGGGCTGCCATCGGCCAGGCGTGCGCGGCTCACCACGTTGCCCACCACGTACACATCGGGGTTCAAGGCCATTTGATCGGCGCCAAAGCCTTCGATCAAATCGATGCCGAGCGCGCGCAACTGGTCGCTCATGGGGGGGTATACCCCCGCATCGCACCCGGTTACGCGGTGCCCGGCCTCGCGGGCCAGCGCGGCGAGGCCCCCCATGAAGGTGCCGCAAATGCCGAGTATGTGTATGTGCATACGGCGATTTTAGGCGCCGCCCAGCCGCACCCGATCGCAGGGCCTTGGCCTGGCAGGAGCCATGGATTCGGCACGCGGTGCACAATCCCGGTATGGATGCCTGCCGTGCCGACACCTCCGCTGAAATCGCCGCTGTGGCCGCCAGAATGGTGGTCGAAGAGGGCATGGAGTACGCCGCTGCGAAGCGCCGCGCAGGCAAAGAACTGGGGTTGTCCGCACGGGCACCTTGGCCCGACAACGCCGCCATGGATGCGGCGGTGCGCGAATACATCGCCATCTTTTGCCCGCAGGAACAGGCGGCGGAATTGCAGGCCTTGCGCGAAGTGGCCCTGGTCTGGATGGCGCGCCTGAGCGAGTTTCGCCCCCATGTGGCGGGGGCGGTCTGGCAAGGCACGGCCACCCGACACAACGACATCTTTCTCCACCTGTATTGCGACGATCCCAAGTCCACCGAATGGGCCTTGCTCGACCACAAGGTGGACTACCAGACCGGCTCGGTGACCGGCTGGCGCGGTGAGCCGGTGGAGACCTTGAGCGTGCGGGCGCGCTGCGACAGCCTGGGGCAGTGGGTGCTGGTGCACCTGATGCTGCACGACAAGGACGACCAGCGAGGCGCGCTCCAACCCGATGCCCAAGGGCGCAAGCCCAGGGGCGATTTGCGTGCCTTGCGCGCTTTGATGGACAACGAGGACCCACACCCAAAATGAAGAGACGCTCGGTATGGATGGCCGGTCTGGCCGCTGCAGCAGGTGCAGCAGGCGTCGGCGCGGCGCTGTGGCGCCAGCAGGCGCAGAGCGAAATGCCGTCCACGGCCACGGCTTTCTGGCGCCGTGGCTTCGACGGACCGCACAACGAGCGCATCGAGCTGGCGGATTTCAGAGGACGCCCTTTGCTGGTGAATTTCTGGGCCACCTGGTGCCCGCCCTGCGTGGAGGAGCTGCCTTTGCTGAACGCGTTCTACCAGGCGCATGCGGCCCAAGGCTGGCAGGTGGTGGGCCTGGCGGTTGACCAGGTGGAGGCTGTGCGCGGCTTCATGGGTAAACTGCCGCTGGCGTTCCCGGTGGGCATGGCCGGCTTTGCCGGCATCGAGCTGTCCCGTGAGCTGGGCAATCCCAATGGGGGTTTGCCTTTCACGGTGGTGTTTGGCTCGGACGGTGCGGTCCAGCACCGAAGGGTGGGCCCGGTGACCGCCGATGACCTGGCGCTTTGGGTCCAGGGCGCCTAAGCGCCCGTGGTCTGGCGAGCTTCTTCGAGATAAAACCGGGTAAAGTCGGCCAAGTGTCTTGAAAATTGCCGAATTCCATGTGGCCTTCGGTGTTGTGCTGCTGGTGTTGGCGAAAGTTGGCCTTCTTTCATCGTGTACACTGCGGCAGCTTTAGCGGGTTGAAGAATAAAAATCTTTTAAAGATGAATGCATTTGGCGCAAATTGACCGCTTTTCGTTGGAGAAAACATGGATTTAAGAAAACTTAAGACGCTGATCGACTTGGTGTCCGAGTCGAACGTCTCGGAGCTGGAGATCACCGAAGCCGAAGGCAAAGTGCGCATTGTCAAAAGCATGCCCGGTGGCCAAGCCGCCCCCGTGGCGTACAGCGTGCCGGCGCCAGCGGCGGTCGCACCGGTTGCGGCACCCACCCCCGAACAGAATGCGGCTGCCGTTGCCGCCGCAGCTGCTGCGAGCGAACCGGTTGGCCACGCCGTCAAATCGCCCATGGTGGGGACTTTTTACCGGGCGGCCAGTCCCGGCGCCAAGCCCTTCGTTGAAGTGGGCGACACGATCAAAGAAGGCGAAGCCATCTGCATCGTCGAGGCCATGAAAATTCTCAACGAGATCGAGGCCGACAAATCCGGCACCGTGACCCAGATTCTGGTGGAAAACGGCGAGGCGGTGGAATACGGGCAACCCCTCTTTGTGATCGAATAAGCGGCCCGAATACATGTTCAAGAAAATCCTGATCGCCAACCGTGGAGAGATTGCACTGAGGGTGCAGCGCGCCTGCCGCGAGTTGGGCATCAAGGCGGTGATGGTGTATTCCGAAGCCGACCGAGACGCCAAGTACGTGCGACTGGCCGACGAGGCGGTCTGCATCGGCCCCGCTTCCTCTGCGCTGAGTTATCTCAACATGCCAGCCATCATTTCGGCGGCCGAAGTGACCGACGCCGAGGCGATCCACCCGGGATACGGTTTCTTGTCGGAAAACGCCGATTTCGCCGAACGGGTGGAAAAAAGCGGTTTCAAATTCATTGGCCCCTCGCCCGAGTCGATCCGCTTGATGGGCGACAAGGTGTCGGCCAAACAGGCCATGATCCGGGCCGGCGTGCCTTGCGTGCCGGGGTCTGAGGGCGCCTTGCCCGACGACCCGGTGGTGATCAAGCGCACCGCCAAGGCGGTGGGCTACCCGGTCATCATCAAGGCCGCAGGTGGCGGTGGTGGACGCGGCATGCGCGTGGTGCACACCGAAGCCGCTTTGCTGCACGCGGTGCAGACCACCAAGGCCGAAGCCGGGGCCGCGTTTGGCAACCCCGAGGTTTACATGGAGAAATTTCTCCAGAACCCGCGCCACATCGAAATCCAGATCCTGGCCGACACCCACCGCAACGCGGTGTATCTGGGTGAGCGCGATTGCTCGATGCAGCGGCGCCACCAGAAGGTGATCGAGGAGGCGCCGGCACCGGGCATTCCGCGACGGTTGATCGAGAAGATTGGCGAGCGCTGTGCCACCGCCTGCAAGAAGATCGGTTACCGCGGCGCAGGTACTTTTGAATTTTTGTTCGAAAACGGCGAGTTCTATTTCATCGAAATGAACACCCGCGTTCAGGTCGAGCACCCGGTCACCGAATGGATCACCGGCGTGGACATCGTGCGCACCCAGATCTCGGTGGCGTATGGCGAAAAACTGCCGTTCACGCAGCGCCAGATCCAGCTGCGGGGCCATGCCATCGAGTGCCGGATCAACGCCGAAGACGCTTACAAGTTCACGCCCTCGCCCGGTCGCATCACGACCTGGCACGCGCCGGGTGGCCCAGGTGTGCGGGTGGACTCGCACGCCTACACCAATTATTTTGTGCCGCCCAACTACGACTCGATGATCGGCAAGATCATTGTGCACGGTGATACGCGCGAACAGGCACTGGCGCGCATGCGCACGGCGCTGGCCGAAACCGTGATCGAAGGCATCAAGACCAATATCCCGCTGCACCGCGAACTGATGGTGGACGCGAGTTTTGTCGCCGGTGGCACCAACATCCACTACCTGGAAGAGTGGTTGTCGCAGCGTGATCGCTGACACCGCTGGGCATCCACCGGTCTGGAGCGCCCATGTTTGAGCTGGTCTTGCTGGTGCCGGAATCCCAGGTCGAGCCGGTGAGCGAGGCGCTGGATGCGCTGGATGCGTTGAGTGTGTCGGTGGAAGACGCCGACGCCTTGACGCCGGCCGAATCGGCCTTGTTTGGCGAACCGGGCATGCCGCCGCCCAAAGACGGTTGGCAGCGCTCGCGCATGGTGGCGCTGTTTTCGACCGAAGAAGCGGCGCGCGGTGCGGCAGCCTTGCTGGTGGTGCAGGATTTCTTTGCCGCTTGCCAGGTGCAGGGCGTGCAACTGGTTCCCGACCAAGACTGGGTGCGGCTGACCCAATCGCAGTTTGCGCCGGTCAAGATCACCCCCACATTCTGGATTGTGCCGAGCTGGCACGAACCCCCCGCTGCGGCCCAACAGGTGATTCGCCTGGACCCGGGCCTGGCCTTTGGTACCGGCACGCACCCCACCACCCGCATGTGTTTGCGCTGGCTGGCCCGGCGCCAACTGGCCGGTCAGCGGGTGCTGGACTATGGCTGCGGTTCGGGCATTCTGGCCATAGGCGCGGCCAAGTTTGGTGCCACCGACATCGTCGCGGTCGATATCGATCCGGCGGCGGTGGAGTCCACCGGCTTGAATGCCAGCGCCAACCACGTCGAGCTGCTGGCCGGGTTGCCGGACCGCGCCGATGGTGTGTTCGATCTGGTGCTGGCCAACATACTGGCCACGCCGCTCAAGGTGCTGGCGCCGCTGTTGTGCCAACACGTACAGCCGGGCGGCCATCTCGTGCTGGCCGGTATCCTGGCCCGGCAGGCCGACGAATTGCGCGAGGCCTATGCGCCCTGGGTGGCATTGACCGTCAGCGACGAGTCGGAAGGCTGGATCTTGATGACCGCCACCAAGCCCTGAAGGGTGGGCTATGGGACGTTGGCGGCCCGGGTGGTGGTGTGTGGGTGGCTTGGCTCGTTCAAGCCCCGATGGGGTCCTGACGCACGGGCGCTGCCTGCAATAATCTGCGCATGAACCTCACCACCCGATGTCCCGCTTGCGCCACGACTTTCAAAGTCGTGCCGGACCAGCTCAAGATATCCGAAGGCTGGGTGCGCTGCGGTCATTGCGCGGATGTGTTCGACGCCACGCTGTATCTGGAAACCTGGACCGCGCCGGTGCAGGCAGAACCAGAGCCTGAGCCGGTTGTCGACGCTTTGTCTGAGCCGGACGTATCCGATGGATCAGGACCCGATCCGGCCGGAGCCGAGCCTCAGGCTGCAAGCTTCACCAGCGACCACATCGACGAGGACATGCTTCTGGACACGACCCCGTCCACGCAGGTCGAAGCGCTGAGCCACGATGATGAAGGTGAATGGCTGTCGGGCCCTGTGCCACTGGACGTGGTGGCGGATGCGGGAGAGCTGTCCGGTGTCGATTTGGGTCCCTTCGACGAGTGGCTCTCATCCGAGGATGGGAACACCTCTGCGCCCCCCAGTGGCGGCTTGCCGAGCGCGCCGCTTGCTCCTGAAAAGCCGTCGCCCGTACAAGCGGCTGCGCGACCCTTGCCCGCACCGGTCGACGACAGCGGCGACCCGTCGGACTTCCATGCCGAACTGAAGAATTTTGCTGCCGGGCTGGGCAAAAGCGCTGCCGTGCACGACGCACCAAGCACAGACCCGGTGCAGGCAGCATCCAAGGCCGTGGCGGCTGTACCGGGTGCGGCGCCCCAAGAAGTGCCCAGCCAGTGGTCCGATATCGCTGTGCCCGAAGGCGAAACTGCTTTGCAAGCGGCCGAGCCGGGCTTTGTGCGCCAGGCGCGCCGGCGCGCTTTTTGGCAGTCGGCTGGCATGCGCAGCGTGCTGGCGCTTTTGGCCCTGGTGCTGGCCGTCTTGTTGGCGGGTCAATGGACCTTGCACGAACGCGACCGCCTGGCCGCCTGGCAACCCGGTTGGGCGCCTGTGCTGGAACGCTTGTGCGAGCCGCTGGGCTGCAAGCTCGCACCGGTCCGCCGCATCGACGCTGTGGTGATCGACAGCTCGGCGCTGGTGCGCCGTCTTGGCAACTTCTATTCTTTTGATCTGGTGCTCAAGAACACCGCCGACATCACCTTGGCCGTGCCTGCACTGGAGCTCACCCTGACCGACACGCGCGACGAAGTGATCGCGCGGCGCATCTTCACCCCCGAGCAGTTCCCGGGAACGCCTGTCTCGTTGGCGGCGCGCAGTTCTTTGTCGGTCAATCTGCGCCTCTCCATCGTGCTGGCCGACGCCTCGCCCATGGCAGGCTACCGCGCCCTGATTTTTTATCCCTGACCTCTGGACCTTACATGCCTATTCTTGTTTGCGGCTCTCTGGCTTTCGACACCATCATGACGTTTGAAGGCCGGTTTTCCGAGCAGATACTGCCCAGCCAGCTGCACATTCTGAATGTCTCGTTTCTGGTGCCCAGTTTGCGTCGGGAATACGGCGGTTGTGCCGGCAACATCGCCTATGGACTGCGCCAGCTGGGTGCCGACGTGATCCCCTTGGCCTGTCTGGGCAGCGATGGTGCCGACTACCTGGAGCGCCTCAAAGCCATGGGGGTGGATGTCCAGCACATCAGCACGTCGGGTGACGACTACACCGCGCAAGCGATGATCATGACCGATCAGGACAACAACCAGATCACGGCTTTTCACCCCGGGGCCATGATGCAGGCCCACCACAATCCGGTGCCAACGCGCGAGGACATTCCGCTGGCGATCGTTTCGCCCGACGGGCGCGACGCGATGCTGCAACACGCACAACAACTGCATGCCGCCGGCGTGCCCTTTGTCTTCGATCCGGGCCAGGGCCTGCCCATGTTCAATGGCGAGGAGTTGCAGGGCTTCGTGAGCCTGGCGAGTTGGGTGGCCGTCAACGACTACGAAGCGCGAATGTTGTCGGATCGCACGGGGCTCTCGCTGGAGGCCATTGCTGCGCAGCTGCGCGGCTTGGTGGTGACGCTGGGCGAACAAGGCTGCGAAGTCTGGGAGAACGGCGCCAAGACGGTGGTGGCTGGGGTGGCTGCTGCTTCGGTGCTGGACCCTACGGGCTGCGGCGATGCGTTTCGCGCGGCGTTGCTGTACGGGTTGGAGCAGGGTTGGACATTGCAGCGCTGTGCCGAACTGGGCAACCGCATGGGTGCGGCCAAAATCGCGTCCAGAGGCGGACAAAACTACCAGCTCAACGAACCGGTCTGAGCAAGAAGACCATCTCTGCCTGCTTCTCGCTTGAGAAGCAGGCATGAAAAAGCCCGGCGCTTGCGCGCCGGGCTGTGGGTGCATCTCAAGGACGACTTCAGGGCTTGCTGGACGTAGGAAACGGCCAGGCAGCCTGAGGGTTGAGCTTGGTTTGCGCCGCAGGTGCCGCAGGGGCTGCCGGCTTTTTAGCCGGCGGTGCTTTTTTTGCGGTGGGGGCCTTCTTAGCCGCAGCGGCTTTCTTGGCTGGTGCAGCCTTCTTGGCCGGAGCGGCTTTCTTGGCTGGTGCAGCCTTCTTAGCCGGAGCGGCTTTCTTCGCTGGTGCAGCCTTCTTGGCCG
>NZ_JBFJMY010000049.1:0-16278 GCF_041633695.1 Hydrogenophaga sp. | reverse complement strand
CATCTTGAACTTTCGTGGATCGTTTGCCTGTGGCAGTCCGTCCACGACTCGCGACTTCAAAGGGCCGGATCAATAGATGGACATGGTGAGCATCCATGTGCGTCCGCCCGAGATTGAAGACCGGCAGTTGCCCGGGCACGGGGAGGGTGACCTGATCAAGGGTGCTGCGAACGCCAGCGCGGTGGGCACCCTGGTGGAGTGCACCAGTCGGGCTGCTCATGCTCATCAAGCTGCACGGGTTCAAGCCCGCCAGCGCGGTCAATGTCCTGCAGGCCTTCTCTGACAAGCTGCTGAGGCTCGCTGAGCCTATGTGCCAGAGCATGACGTACGACCAGTGCCGGGAGAAGGCGATGCACAGGGAACTGAGCCGACCCACGGACATTGCGGTGTACTTCTGTTACCCCCACAGCCCTTGGCAGCGAGGCTCTAACGAGAACTCCAACGAACTGGTGCGCCAGTACCAGCCCAAGGGCTCGGACCTCTCAGGGTACAGCCAGGAGCAGCTCGATGCGATTGCCGATCAGATCAACAACCCGCCCTGGAAGGGGTAGGGCGCACGATCCCCCTCTGGCAGTCTATCGGGACCTCCTGCTCAATAGCACGCAACACCCACCCTCGTTCATTGAAACCCAGGGTATTGCACTTTAGATTTGAATCACTCTCGGCTACATTCCCGCGTAGTTCGGCCCGCCGCCGCCTTCGGGCGTGACCCAGACGATGTTCTGAGTCGGATCCTTGATGTCGCAGGTCTTGCAGTGCACGCAGTTCTGCGCGTTGATCTGCAGCCGGTCCGAGCCGTCGTCGTTCTTTACGAATTCGTAAACGCCGGCCGGGCAGTAACGGCTCTCGGGGCCGGCGTATTTCGCCAGATTGATCTGCACCGGCACGCTGGCGTCCTTGAGCGTCAGGTGCGCGGGCTGGTTTTCTTCGTGGTTGGTGTTGCTGACGAACACGCTGGAGAGCCGGTCGAAGGTGAGCTTGCCGTCGGGCTTGGGGTAGCTGATCTGCGGCATCTCGGCGGCCGGGCGCAGGCTGGCGTGGTCGGCCTGGGTGCGGTGGATCGTCCAGGGCGGACGCTTGATGCCAAGCCTGGGCAGCAGCCACTGTTCAATGCCGGTCATCAGGGCTCCGACGAGGCTGCCCTTCTTGAACCACTGTTTGAAGTTGCGCGACTGGTCGAGTTCGGTGTGCAGCCAGCTGTTTTTGAACGCAGCGGGGTAGGCGCTGAGTTCGTCGCCGCTGCGTCCGGCGGCCAGGGCTTCAAACGCGGCTTCGGCGGCCAGCATGCCGCTCTTGATGGCGGCGTGGCTGCCTTTGATGCGTGCGGCGTTCAGGTAGCCGGCATCACAGCCGACCAGCGCGCCGCCCGGGAACACGGTCTTGGGCAGGCTGACCAGGCCACCGGCGGTGATGGCGCGCGCGCCGTAGCCGATGCGCTTGCCACCTTCGATGTGGGCGCGAATGGCGGGGTGGGCCTTCCAGCGCTGCATTTCCTCAAAGGGGCTGAGCCATGGGTTCTTGTAGTCGAGCCCGGTGACGAAGCCCAGCGTGACCTTGTTGCCTTCCAAGTGGTAGAGAAAACCGCCGCCGTAGGTCTGGCTGTCCATCGGCCAGCCGGCCGTGTGCACCACCCGACCAGGTTGGGCGCGGGCCGGGTCGATCTCCCACAGTTCCTTGATGCCGATGGCATGGCTTTGTGGATCGCGGCCTTCGTCGAGCTTGTATTTCGTGATGAGCTGTTTGCCCAGATGGCCGCGCGCGCCTTCGGCAAAGATGGTGTATTTGGCATGCAACTCCATGCCGAGCTGGAAGCCGTCGTGCGGCAGGCCGTCCTTGCCAATGCCAAGGTTGCCGGTGGCGACACCCTTTACCGAAGGTAAATTCCCGCTCTCCGAACCGTTGTCGTTGTACAGCACCTCGGCGGCTGTGAAGCCGGGGAAGATTTCCACGCCCAGGGCTTCCGCCTGCTCGCCCAGCCACTGGGTCAGGGCGCCCAGGCTGATGACGTAATTGCCCTCGTTGTGGAAGCAGTCGGGCACCAGGAAGTTGGGCGTGCGCTTGGAGCCGGTTTCGCTCAGGAAAAGCACGTCGTCACCGGTGACGGGTTGGTTCAGCGGTGCGCCCAGCTCCTTCCAGTTGGGGAAGAGTTCGTTCAGCGCGATGGGGTCCATGACCGCGCCGGAGAGGATGTGAGCACCGGGCGCGGAGCCTTTCTCCAGCAGCACCACGGAGACGTCCGCGCCCTTTGCTGCCGCGAGCTGCTTGAGGCGGATGGCTGTGGCCAAACCGCCGGGGCCGGCACCCACCACTACCACGTCGTATTCCATCGCCTCGCGCGGGCCGTATTGTTCGAGCAGGGAGGTGGGCTTCATGCGGAGAGAGTCAAAAAGTTGGCGACCCTGGGGCCGAAGTTGACGAAATAAAAAGGGGAGGTCAGGGCCGGCTGTCGACCGGCAGCGGCGGTGCGGTGCGCGGTGCGCCGTCACGTTTGTAGACCATCACCGTGCGTTTGAAGGTGCAGACAATCACGCCGCTCTGGTTGTAGCCTTCGGTGCGCACCGTGACGACGCCGACATTGGTTCGCGACCGCGACTCGCGCCTATCCAGTACCGTGGTGCGGGAGTAAATCGTGTCGCCTTCAAACACTGGATGCGGAAGTCGAACTTCGTCCCACCCCAGGTTGGCCATGACGTTTTGCGAGACATCGCTCACCGTCTGCCCCGTCACGAGGGCCAGCGTGAGGCAGGAATTGATGAGCGGGCGGCCGAACTCCGTCTGCGCGGCGTAGTGGGCATCGAAGTGCAGCGGAGCCGTGTTTTGCGTCAGCAACGTGAACCAGATGTTGTCGTTCTGGGTCAGGGTGCGGCCGAGGGCATGCCGATACTCGTCGCCGACCTCGAAGTCTTCATAGAACCGGCCGGGCCACCCTTCCTTGACAGTCATTTTTTGATCCTTCGGTGTGTTGTTCAATTTGCGATTTCCAAGATGCAGTCGGTTGGCGTGCCACTGAGCCACGTAGGCGACATGGGGACCATGGTTGTCCGTCTCTCTGCCCGGCCTATTGAAGTTGCCGGCAATGCATTGCGGCTATGCTTTGTCATGCAGGAGAATTCCATCGAACACGATCGCTGTGATTTGGCGTGAGAAATCCTGAAACGAGCCTCGTTGGGGGTTGTACCACTCGACGGTCCAGTTCAATGCACCAATCACGAAAAGCCGAATCATGGCCGTGCTTGTGTCCTGGCGCAACTCGCCGCTGGCGAGCGCTGATTCGAACAGCCGATCCCAATAGTCTGCGTAAGCCCGCCGCACGATCCGGTGGCGATTTTTTGCGCTGATCGGGATTTGGCCGTAGATGCGGATGTTGGCTGACGTAAAGTCGCCATAATGCAGCATTCCCCAGAGATGGCCTTCAATGCCAGCGGCGATTCGGTCTCGCCAGGGTGCACTTTCGGGAAGAGCCGCAACACGGGTGCGCACGGCATCGGCGACGATGGTGATACCTTTGTCCAGTACCTCGCCCAGGATCTGCTCTTTCGATTCGAAGTGATAGTAGATGCTGCCGGCTTTGACGCCGGCAGCATCCGCAACCTCGCGCAAAGTAGTTGCCGCATAGCCATGATGCCTGAACAGCCGTGCAGCTTCGAGCAGCACCCGTTCACGTGTAGCGGGGCCATCTGCGTTATTGTTGCTGAGCTTTGCTTCTGTACTTGGCTTCATAATGACCGATAGTTAGATCCAAAAAAGCAAATCGTATCAAACTTGGCTTTGGTCGAAGGGGCAGACTCGTGCATTGGCGCGTCGCAAGTAGTTGCTCACTTGCTCCCGTTGGTCCACTGCCTGAAATCAGGCCGGCGTTTTTCCAGGAAAGCGCTCACGCCTTCTTTGGACTCTGCCGTGTCGTAGTACAGGCTCAGCGCTTGAAGTCCCAGGCTGCCGATCCCGCGAATGTGCTCGGTGGATGCATTGAACGAACGTTTCGCGATCGCCAGAGCCGTCGGACTTTTTTCGACAATTTCCTTGCACCAGCGGGCGACTTCGGCGTCGAGCCGGTCGTGGGGCACGACGGTGTTGCACAGACCCATGGCCAGGGCCTCCTGTGCACTGTAGCGGCGGCACATGTACCAGATCTCGCGGGCTTTCTTTTCGCCAACCACATGGCTCAGGTAAGCCGTGCCCCAGCCAGGGTCGACCGAGCCTACTTTCGGGCCGACTTGGCCAAACACGGCCTTTTCCGAGGCAATGGTCATGTCGCACAAGGTGGCCAGGACATTGCCGCCGCCAATGGCGTAACCCTGCACGCGGGCGATCACGGGCTTGGGCACGTCACGAATGGCGCTGTGAAACTCTTCCACCGGGATACCGATGGTGCCCCGGCCGTCATACTGGCCGGCATGAGCCGACTGATCGCCGCCGGTGCAGAAAGCACGGTCACCCGTCCCGGTGAGCACAATGGCGGCGATTCGCTTGTCCCAGCCTGCTTTCATGAATGCCTGCAGCAGTTCCTCGACGGTCTGGCCGCGAAACGCATTCATCACTTCGGGGCGGTTGATCGCGATGTAGGCCACCGAGTCGAGTTCTTCGTAGAGGATGTCCTTGAATTCCATGGGTTTTCCTTTTTGTCTGTTATTTCAATGCCGCATGTCTTTCGACCGTGCCCGGGCGTTTACCCAATCATGCTGTAACCACCAGACACTGAAAGAACCTGCCCGGTGACATGGCCCGCAGCCTTCGCTGAAGACAGGAAGACGACGGCATTGGCAATATCCTGCGGCCGTCCCACCTTGCGCAACGGCAGCGCCTTGGCGACTTTTTCCAGTTGCTCCGGCGTGAACATACTGTCGGCATCAATCCACATGCTGCTTCCGCCCACTTCGTCGGTGGTACTGGGGATAGTGACGCCGGGGCATACCACGTTGCAGCGGATGCCGTAACGCCCGTTTTCCTTGGCGATCGTTTTCATGAAGCTGTTGATGGCAGCCTTGACGCCGCCATACACCGCTTCACGTGGCTCACCTTGCCGACTGGCATCAGAGCTGATGGAGACGATTGAGCCGGCGTTGCGAGGAACCATGACTTCAAGCGCGGTCTTGGTGCAGTTGAGAACGCCGAGGTAGTTGATGTTGATGATCTTTTGCCACAGATCGGGGGTCGTCTGCGTGAAGAACATCAACTGGTCCCAGCCGACGTTGTTGACGAGGACATCGACGCCGCCGAACTTGTCCGAGGCTGCCTTGAACATGGCTTGCACCTGGTCAAGTTGGGTGACATCGGTCTTGACAACCTGCGCCGACGCCGCGCCGCTCGCCAGCGCGAGTTCTGCCGTCTTTTGCGCCTGACTTTCGTCGATGTCGCCGATGGTGATGTTGGCGCCTTCCGCGGCGAAGCCGAGCACGATGCCGCGGCCAATGTTCGAGCCGCCACCCGTGACGATGACCGATTTTCCTTTTAGTTCGAGATCCATACTGATTGCTCCTTGCGCTTTAGGCGCCACATTGGTGAGGATGAAATTATAACTATCTAACGATAGTTAGACAGCGAGCGAGATTTCCTGTGTTGGATGGTGCGCCTGGCAGCTACCACTGCAATCCACTGTGGCATAGGCTGCCACCTGTCGATTCAAGAGAGGGATGAAAATCCGAGAAACAAGATGGGATGGTTCACTATCAGTGCGCAACGCGTCTGACCGTGATCCATCCCAAGGGAAGGCAATTACTGTTTGTTCTTAGCGAACTCGCCAGATTCTTTCTTCACGATGTCCTGGACCACGTCGTCATACGCCGAGAACCAGTCAGTCTGGGGCACCCACTTGGCGCCGTCCCACATGTCGATGCGGGTTTTGCCGCCGCCGCCATGGTCTTTGGCGGTCACCGTCACGGGGGCGATCAGGCCTTCGGCATCAAAGTTTTTCAAGCTTTCCAGTCCGCGCTTCATTTTGTCAGGGTTGAGGGGCCAGCCACTTTGTTTGATGGCTAGGCGAGCGCCTTCGAAAACGCTGGCATAGATGGCCAGACCGGTGTTGTAGTAAACATCGTTGAGATGCTTGCGGTCACCGCTGCCCTTGTTTTTCTCATACAGGTCCTTGATGATCTGCTGCATCAGCGGGTGGCTCTGTCCACCCGTAACGTTGGTGCCGCGCTTGAGGCCTTTTGCGTTTTCCAGACCAATGTTGGCAAGGTCAACTTCGTTGAGCCAATTGACGGAAATGTACTTGTCCATCGGGATGCCGTTGCGCTTCATTTCGCGCGAGGCGACGACGTGCATGCCGGCCAGGTTCCAGCTGATCACCCAGTCGGGGTTGTTGCGGCGGATCTGGGACCAAGCGGCGGCCTGGTCATTGCCCGGCATCGGGTTGGGAACCAACTGCAGGTCAAAGCCCTCTTTGGCCGCAAGTGTCTTCAACACGCCGATCGGTTCCTGCCCGAACGGATAGTCGGGGTAGATGAACGAAATCTTCACGCCCTTGAGATTGTTGTTGGACTTGGTTTTGATGTAGTGGATATTGTTGGCCATTTGACCCCAGTAGGTGGGCCCAATGGGGAAAATCCACTTGAACACATCACCATCGACCGCATCGCCACGACCTACAAAGGATTGCACCATCACATTGCCATCCGCCATGGCGCGCGGCAGAACGGCGCGGGAAACCGGCGTGGACAGGAAATCAAAGGCAACGGCGCCTTCGCGTTTCATCTTTTCGTAGCACTCGATGCCACGCTGCGGCTCGTTGCCATGGTCTTGAACCAGTATCTCGATGGGGTGGCCTTCAATGCCGCCTTTCTGATTCAATACCTTGGCATAGTCATTCGCCGCCTGGGCAATTTGTGGCGTCACAAAGCCGTAGGATTTACTCAGGTCATAACAAAGCGCGAATTTGACGGGCTGGGCTGGTGCCTGCGCCTGCGCGGACTGCAGACCGGCCAGCGCCAATCCCAGGCCAGCAAGAATGGAAAGCAGTTTGATTTTCATGATGATGTTTCCTGTTTAGTTAGTACGGGGTGAAATGCAGTCTGTAGAAGGCACGCCGTACAGTCGTGCCCGAGGCCTGACCGAGGCGTATCGCTACTGCTTCGACTTGGCGAACTCCGCCGATTCCTTCTTGGCGCTTTCCTGGACTACATCGTCGTATGCGGAGAACCAGCCAGTCTCTGGCACCCACTTCGCGCCATCCCACATGTCGATGCGCGTCTTGCCGCCGCCGCCATGGTCCTTGGCCGTCACAGTTACAGGGGCGATGAGGCCGTTAGCGTCGAAGTTGCGCAGGCTCTCCAGCCCGCGCTTCATCTTGTCGGATGTCAGAGGCCAGCCATACTGCTTGATTGCCAGACGCGCGCCTTCGAAAACAGGAGCGTAGGTGGCCAGCCCAGTGTTGTAGAAGATGTCATTGGTATGCTTGCGGTCGCCGTTGCCCTTTCCCTTGTCATACAGATCCTTCAGGATCTGCTGGATCAGCGGGTGCTCCTGACCGCCCACCACATTAGTGCCGCGCTTGATGCCCTTGGCTGCGTCGGCGCCAATGTTCGCGATGTCCACTTCGTTGAACCAATTGACTGCGATGTACTTGTCCATCGGCATGGCGTTGCGTTTCATTTCGCGCGAGGCAACAACGTGCATGTTGCCCAGATTCCAGCTGATGACCCAATCGGGGTTGAAGCGGCGGATCTGGGACCATGCCCCTGACTGATTGTTACCAGGCAGCGGGTTCGGGAACAATTGGAGGTCGAAGCCTTCCTTGGCCGCGAGTGTCTTCAACACGCCGATGGGTTCCAACCCAAACGCGGTGTCCAGGTAAAAGAATGCGATCTTCACCCCCTTCAGGTTGTTGTTCGACTTGGACTTGATGTACTGGATGTTATTGGCTGCTTGGCTCCAATAGGTGGGCCCGATGGGGAATATCCACTTGAACACATCGCCGTCGACTGCATCGCTGCGGCCAGTAAAGGATGAAATCATCACATTGTTGTCCTGCATTGCGCGCGGCAGCAGCGCGCGCCCGACCGGCGTGGAAAAGAAGTCGAAGGTGATCGCACCCTCGCGCTTCATCTTTTCATAGCACTCGATGCCCCGCTGCGGTTCGTTGCCATGGTCTTGAACCAGAATCTCGACCGGATGGCCTTCGATGCCGCCTTTCTGGTTGAGTATCTGCGCATAGTCGCGCGCGGCCTGGGCAACTTGCGGTACGGCGAAGGCGTAAACCTTGCTCAGGTCGTAACATAGCGCAAATTTAATCGGTTCGGTCTGGGCCTGGGCCAGCGCGGGCTGGACATTGGACATCGCCATCCCCACGCCAGCAAGAATTGAAAGCAGTTTGATTTTCATGGTGATGTCTCCTGTTTAGCTAGCACGGGGTGAAATGCAGTCTGTAGTAGGCATGCCGGTCGTGCCCAAGACTTAATGCGAGAGCTCGACGCGATGTGGAGGTGTTCATGCTACGAGAAACTCGTTTCAGGTGAGCCAGCGTTTGCGCCGACTATAGTGTTTGATGTCATGGAAGCTTCGCCCTTCGGTGCCTCCTAGATAGAACTCCTGGATGTCCGGGTTTTTCTTCATGGCTTCTGCGCTGTCATGCATCACCACGCGTCCGTTCTCGATCAGATAGCCATGCGAGACGACCTCTAAAGCTGCAATTGCGTTTTGTTCCACCAGCAGAACGGACAGGCCTTCTTCCTTGTTGATGCGCCGAACAATGTCGAAAATCTCGGCCACCAGAAAAGGCGCGAGACCAAGACTCGGCTCGTCAAGCATCAGCAGCTTGGGTTGCGTCATCAAGGCACGGCCAATGGCCAGCATCTGCTGCTCGCCGCCTGACAGGTAGCCGGACTGCGCGGTGCGCCGCTGATGCAAGCGCGGGAAGTAGCTGTAAACCATATCCTTGTTACGCAGCATGTCTTGGCGGGTGCCACGAACCGCCGAGGCCGCCACCAGGTTTTCGTCAGGCGTCATGTGTTCGAACACACGCCGCCCTTCCAGCACATGCACGATACCGAGCTTGACGCGCTCCTGCGGCGCCAGTGCATCGATGTTCTGACCCAGGAATTGCACCTCACCGCGGGTTACCAGGCCGCGCTCAGGGCGCAGCAGGCCGCTGATCGACTTCAGCGTCGTGCTTTTGCCAGCGCCGTTGGCGCCCAGCAGTGCCACCATGTCGCCTTGCGGCACATCGATCGAAACGCCCTTGATGGCGAGCGATACATGATCGTAGATGACCTCGACATTGTTCAGTGACAATATCAAGGCAGGTTCCGCAGTCTGGTTTTGCATCAGCGTTGGGGTGGAAGTCAAGTTGTCAGTCGCCATGATGTCGTTTTTACTTTCGGGCGTAGCCGAAGGGCCAGACCAGCAGGTAGTTGCGCAGATTGGTGTACATCTTGCCCAGCCCCATAGGCTCAACCAGCAGGAAAATAATGATCAGCGCGCCATAAACCGCATGTGGAATGTGGGCCAGCGTTTCGATCCCGAGCGAGATGCCCAGGAGCTGCGCCAGCCAGCCGATCAGACTGTTCATCAGGCCGGGCATCAACAGAATGAAGGCGGCCCCAAAATAGCTGCCGATGATGCTGCCCAGTCCGCCGACGATCACCATGGCCAGCAACTCGATGGAGACATTGACGGCAAATTGCTCCGGTGTGGCTGCTCGGTAGAAGGTGAAGATCAGGATGGCGCCGCTGATGCCGCCAATGAAGGACGAGGTGGCGAACGCCACCAGCTTGTAATACAGGCTGTGCACGCCAATGACCGCCGCAGCGAAGTCCTTTTCACGCACCGCAATGAGCGCGCGGCCAAGCCCGGTGCGGCGCAAGTTGAGCATGAACACGGTGACGATCAGGCACCAGCCCAGCGCCACGTAATAGAGTCCGGTATCCGAGGTGATGGCCTGGCCGAGCAGGCTGATGTCAGGTGCCTGCAGTGTGGCCTGGGTGCCGCCGCTGATGGCCGGCACGTGGGAGATCACCCAGTCCATGACGAACTGCAGGGCCAGCGTGCTGAGCGCCAGATACAGGCCTTTCACGCGCAGCGCCGCGAAAGCGAAAACGATGCCGATCACAGCGGCCATCACGCCGCCGAGCACCATCGCGATCTCCCAGGGAATGCCGTTGCGTACGCCGTGCACCGCCGTGTAGGCGCCGATGCCCATGATGGCGGCATAGCCGAAGTGGAACTGTCCGGTCCAGCCCAGGATCAGGTTCAAGCCGAGCACGGCCGCAGTCCACACCAGCCACGGTAACAACTGGGTGCTGAGGACGAGCGTGCTCATGGTGAATGGCGCAGTTAACGCAAAGGCCAGCAACAAGCCGATCATCCAGCGATCCGCGGGGAGCGGAAAAAGCGAGCGCGCGTTGGCGTAATTGGTATGGAAAATTCCTGATTGACGAAATAGCATGACCTTCAGATCCTTTCAATGTCGTGGCGCCCGAACAGGCCATGCGGCCGAATCAGGATGGTCAGAATCAGTATTGTGGCAACCACCAGGTCGCGGCTACCACCGCCAACCAAGGGGTCGAGATAGCCAGATGCAACGCCTTCAAGAAGGCCCAGCAGCAAGCCGGCCAGAATGGCGCCGCCGATGCTGTCAAGACCGCCCAAAACGGCGACGGTCAAGCCCTTGAGCAAAAGCAGCGCCAGCGCCTGGCTGACCCCTTGAACCGAGCCCCATAACACGCCGGCCGTGGTGGCCAGAACCGAGGACATGGCCCAGGAAAACGCCACCCCGCGTTCAACCGAAATACCGATCGACCACGATGCGATGTAATCGTCGGAGATGGCGCGCAGGACAATGCCCCTGCGCGTGCGAAAGAAGAACATCAAGACCAAAAACAGCGCGATGGCCATCACGGCGCCCACCACATAAGCCCGACTGAGCAGCACCGGCCCCAGAAACAGCGGGTCGTCGCTGATGCCAATGGACAGCGGAAGGCCAGAGCCGCCCCAGATGGCCATTGTTGTCGCGCGTATAAAGATGTCCAGCCCCAGTGTCATCATCAGGATCATGATGATGGGGCGGCCCGCCAGCCGGCGCAACGCCACCCGCTCGATGCCCATTCCGACAAAGAACATCGTTCCCATGGCCAGCGGGATGGCGACCCACATCGACACGCCCAATCCATTGGCGATGGCCAGCACGACATAGGCACCCAGCATGGTCATCGCACCTTGCGCCAGGTTAGGCACCGAGGATGACTTGTAGATGATCACGATGCCCATGGCGACCAGTGAATACATGAGCCCCGACAGCGCGCCATTGATGGCCAATTCGGCAAACAGTGAAAAATCCATAATTTAAATCTCCTGCACCGAGAGTTGGCGCTCGATGGTGCCGACTTCACCGGATTCATACGTGATCTGCGCCTTCATCGTGACCGTCTGCTGGCCGCCGTAGATCGCATCAATGATGGGCGCATAACGCTCCTCGACCACGTTGCGGCGCAGCTTGCGGGTTCGCGTGACCTCTCCGTCGTCGGGGTCGAACTCCTTGTGTAAGGACACGAAGTGATGCAGTTTCAACCCGTCTGGCAGGATGCTGTTGACGCGCTTGACCGCTGCCGTGACCAGTTCGATCACCTCGGGTTTTTGCGACAGGTCGGCATAGGACATGTAGGAAATGCCCCGTACCTCAGCCCAATGGCCCACCGGCTCCATGTCGATGCAGATGATGGCCGCCAGCGTGTCGCGGCCGCTCCCGAGCACGGCCACATCCTTGATGTACGGACTGAATTTGAGGCGGTTCTCAATGTAGTTCGGAATGTAGCGTTCGCCTTTGGAGGTATACACCACCTCCGACAACCGTCCGAGCACCACCATGTGTCCATCAGGCTCGATATAACCTGCATCGCCCGTGTGCAGCCAGCCGTCCTCAAGTGCTTCACGGGTGGCATTTTCAAGTTTGTAGTAACCGGAAAACACGCTCCCGGAGCGAATCAAGACCTCTCCGTTGTCGCCGATCTTGACTTCCACACCGGGCAGCGGTTTGCCGACCGTGTGCAGGCGTACTTCTTCGGTGTCCTGCAAGGCAGTGAAGGCGCTGCTTTCAGTTTGACCATAAAACTGTCGCAATTTCACGCCCAGTGCGCGGTAAAAAACAAAAGTGTCTTCGCCAATGGCCTCGCCGCCGGTGAAAGCACCTCGCAGGCGGGTGAGGCCCAACTGGTCCTTGATCGGTCCGAAGATCAACCACTCTCCCAGTTGCCGCATCAGACGCTCTGTCAGGCTGGGCTGTTTTCCCTCGAGCTTGCGTCGTTCGGACGCCAGCGCCGAGTTCATGAAAACATCGTAGAGCCATTTCTTGAGTGGCGTCGAATCCTCCATGCGAACCTGGATGGTGGTCAGCATGTTGTCCCAGCTGCGGGGTGCCGCCAGATAGAAAGTGGGAGCCACCTCGCGCAGGTCGTGCAGCACCGTTTCCTGGCGTTCGGGGATATTGATGGTGAAGTGCAGCGCAACACCGGCGCCGACCGTGATGGCAAAGTCGCCCACCCAGGCCATGGGCAGATAGGCGAGGATGGTCTCGCCAAATGTGAAGGCGCCCCCGCGATGGGCGTTGCGCACCCCCGCGAGGAAATTGCGGTGGCTCAGTACCACGCCCTTCGGCTTGCCCGTGGTCCCCGACGAGTGCACGAACACCGCCGGTCCGTCGGGCAGCGCCCGTTCGATCAAGGCATTTCGCAGTTTCGGCTCGGCACGCAAGCGATCTGCACCGATGGCCTGCAACTTTTCCCACGAAATCAGTCCGGGATTCGAATAGTTGGTCAAGCCGCGTGGCTCGTCGTAAATGATGTTCTTGATCGTTGCACCCTGATCGCCCAGATCAAGCACCTTGTCGACTTGCTCCTGGTCTTCTGCCAGGACAAAGCGGACATGCGTCTCATGCATGAAGTGACGGATTTCGTCGGGTGTTGCAGTAGAGTAGACGGGCATCGCGTAGCCGCCCAGCACGCCGGCCGCGAGCATGCCCATGTAGAGCCGGGGTCGGTTGTCGCCCAGGACCAGCAAGGCATCCTCTGCGCTAAAACCCAGGCTTTCCATGCCGGCCGCGCAGGCGAGCGTGGTATCCAGCATCTGCGACCAGGTGGTCTCCTGCCATATTCCCAGGTGCTTTTCGCGCATGGCCACGCGATTGCCCAGCAACTCGGCGTTGCGAGCCAGAATGTGGATGAGGGTGGTGTCGGTGCCCATATCCCATGTGGTGTTGCTGCCCTCGGCAGCATTGGTTTCAGTGCTTTGCATGCGCACCCCCCAGGTAGGCCTTGATCACACGTTCATCCTTCATCACGTCGGCAGGAATACCGGTTCCGATGGTTTCACCATAGCTGAGCACCATCATGCGGTCGCAGATGCCGGTGATCACATCCATGTGGTGCTCGATCAGCAGCACAGTGACATTGCGCTCGGCACGCGCATCGAGGATAAAACGGGCCATGTATTCCTTTTCCTCCTGGTTCATGCCAGCCATCGGTTCGTCAAGAACCAGAAAGCTGGGTTCGGCCACCAACGCGCGTGCCAGTTCGACGCGCTTTTTCAGTCCGATCGGAATGCTGTCCACCAGCTCGTCGCGCACGCTCTGCAGCTGCAGGAAATCGATAATCTCTTCGACCTTGAGCCGGCTCGCCATCTCATCCTTGCGACCCAGCCACCAGTAGAGGGCGGTTTTTGCCACGCCGGGCTTCATGTGGATGTGACGCCCCAGCAGGATGTTGTCAAGCACGCTCATGCCGTTGAAGAGCGCCAGGTTCTGGAACGTGCGCGCGACGCCCAGAGCTGCGACCTTGTGCGGCGCCATGCCGGTGATGTCGCGGCCATTGAGCCATATGCTGCCGACTTGGGGTGGAAAGAAGCCGGTGATGGCGTTGGTCATGGTCGTCTTGCCGCTGCCGTTGGGGCCAACCAAGCCGAAGATCTCTCCACGCTCAATGCGCAAATTGGCATCCTTCAACGCGACGAGGCCGCCGAATCGCCGCTCCAGCCCTCGGCATTCGAGGGCGGGCACTGCCGCCGCGTTGCTGGCTTTCATCGGAGTTGGCCGCTGCTCTTTGGTATTGATGGTGTTTATCACTGAGGGTGCCTATGACATAGCACGGTCGACCAACTGCCTGTGCACAGCTTGCCGACCCGATTTTCTGTTCTGCATAAAAGTTTTTCATTGTTGCACCTAACATTAGTTAGGTATATGGGGTTTGCCCTAATCTCTGGCACGCGGAGTTCATGTCGCAACGTGTTCTACGATGCTTCCCCGTGCGATCAGGGCATCAATGGCGGCGGCGCCGTAGCCGTGCTCCGTCAGCAGCTCACGCGTATGTTGGCCGAAGCGCGGCGGCGCGCTGTGGGCGCGCCCGGGTGTGCGTGACAGCTTGACCGGGATGCCGATGCCAGGCACACCCTCGACCTGCACCACCATGTCCCGATGCAGGGTGTGGGGGTCCGTCAATACCTGCGGAATGGCCCTGACGGCGCCGGCCGGAATACCGGCGGCCAGTAGGTCACGGCACAGCTGTTCGCCATCCACCTCTTGCAACTGCGCCTCTAGCAAGGCACGCAGTTCGTCGCGATGGCGAAAACGCTCGGCGTTGGTGGCAAAGCGCGGCTCACTGGCCATGTCGTGATGGCCGAGGAACTCGCACAGTTTTTTCCACTGCCCGTTGTTGCCGATGCCCAGGAAGACCTCGCAGGTCCGGGTCGGAAACTTGTCGTAGGGCACGATGTTGGAGTGCGCATTGCCGCTGAGCCTGGGTGTCTGGCCCGACTGCAACCAGTTTGCACTTTGCGGATGCAGCAGCGACACGGCGGTGTCGTACAGCGTGGCCTCGACGAACTGCCCTCGCCCGGAGCGCTGCCGCTCGATCACCGCCAGTAGCACGCCTATCACGGCCGACAGGCCGGTGGTGATGTCGACCACCGGGACACCGACCCGCAGCGGGCCGGTGTCCGGCGTGCCGTTGACGCTCATCAGGCCGCCCAGTGCCTGCGCCACCGCGTCGTAGCCAGGCGCGCCGCCGAGCGGCCCATCGGCGCCGAAGCCGCTGACCCGGCAGTGGATCAGGCGCGGGAAGCGCTCGCGCAGCGTTTGTTCATAGCCGATGCCCCAGCGCTCCAGCGTGCCGATCTTGAAGTTCTCGATCAGCACGTCGGCGTCCGCCAGCAGCTTGAGAACGATCTCGCGCCCTTCGGGCTTGGACAGGTCGATCACGATGTCGCGCTTGTTGCGGTTCAGGCCGTTGTAGTAGGCCGCCGTGCCGTCGTCGGCAAAGGGTGGGCCCCAGGCGCGGGTCTCGTCGCCAGCGGGCGGCTCGACCTTGATGACCTGCGCGCCGTGGTCGGCCAAAATCTGTCCACAGTACGGGCCACCGAGCACGCGTGAGAGGTCAATCACCTTCAGGCCGGCCAGGGCACCAAAGGCGGGCAGGGGAGCGCTGTTACCCATGGTGGCCTGTCAATAGGAGCGCGGCAGGCCCATCACATGCTCCGCGATGTAGTTCAACACCAGCTCGCGGTTCAACGGAGCCGTGCGCAGCAGCCGCACCAGACCGTACAAGTCGTAAATGCCGTATTCCTTGGTGAAACCGTTGCCGCCATGGGTCTGGATGGCCGCGTCAACGGCATGGATGCCGGCTTCGGCACCCGCGTACTTGGCGATGTTGGCAAACTCCCCGGCAGGCAGACCCTGGTCGAAGGCCCAGGCGGCCTTGAGCGCCATCAGCGAGGCCATCTCGATCTCGCTGCGGGCTATCGCGAGCGGGTGCTGAACGCCCTGGTAGGCGCCGATGGGGGTGTTGTTGAACACCTTGCGGTCGTTGGCGTAGGCCACCGCCTTCTTCAAGGCGAAGCGCCCGACACCGGTACACAAGCCAGAGAGGATGATGCGCTCGGGGTTGAGCGTGTCGAACAGGATGTTGAAGCCTTTGCCGACTTCGCCCAGCACATCGGCCTCGGTGAGCTCCACGTTGTCGAAGAACAGTTGCCATTGTGTTTCGGGCACCGGGAAGGCAACTTCAATCAGCGTCTTGCTGATGCCTTTTTTCTTCATGTCGACCATGAAGATGGTGAAGCCGTCGGTTTTCTTTTTCACGTCAGCGCGCGCTGTGGTGCGGGTCACGACCATGGCGTAGTCGGCGCAGTTGGCGTCGGTGATGAAGACCTTCTGGCCGTTGAGCTTGAAGCCGCCCTTGCCGTCGGACTTGGCGATGCTGGTGATCTCGATCGAGTTCGAGCCGGCGTTCGGTTCGGTGATGGCGAAGCAGAACTTGATGTCGCCGGTGCAGCCGCCCGGCAGAAAGCGGCGCTTCATGT